>NZ_JBFBEZ010000007.1:0-224809 GCF_040701725.1 Streptomyces sp. NPDC093109 | reverse complement strand
TTGTCCTGGTGGGGGTGGTGGGGGGGGGGGGGGCGGGGGGGCGGGGGGGGGGGGGGGGGCCCGGGGGGCCCCGCCCCCACCGCTTCCGTCAGACGCTCTCCGCTCAACCCCGCCCGGGGCCAAGCGCCTTGCGGCGGCCACCGCCACCGCCGGGCGGCAGCGCCGCGCGGGCCGGCGGCTTCTCCACCTTGGGCGGTGCGGCCGGCGCCTGGTCCAGCCGGAGGGCGAGCTGCGGGCACCGGCGTACGGCGCGCATGGCGGCGCCCTGGAGGTGCATCGGGACATCGGCCTTGGCGGGCGTGGGGAAGCCGTCCGGGCTCATCCGGAACAGCTCGGGAAGGATGTCCGCGCACAGGCCGTGGCCCTCGCAGAGCGTCCAGTCGATCGCCAGCTTGCCGCCGCTCGGAATGGACTCGACATGCTCCTGGTAACCCTCGCTGGGCAGCGGCAGCACGCCGGTCGTCTCGCGCCCGCAGCCGCCGTTCAGCACATGGGCGGCGAGATCGTCCGTGAACGCCGCCAGGGTGGAGTTGAAGAAGCGCGCCGAGCCGTCCGGGTGCTGGCAGGCGCCGCGCGCCTTGACGGCCTGGATGACCGCACGCAGCGCCTCCAGCGCCGCCTGGCCACCGCCGTTGATGACGTCGGAGAGGCCACCCGCGGCGGCCGGCAGACCGAGCTTGCACGGGCCGCACTGCCCGGCCGTCTCGGCCGCCAGCCAGTTGGCGACGTGCAGCGCCTCGCCCAGCGGGCAGGTCTCGGGACCGATCGGCAGGATCGCGCCCGCGCCCAGCGCGCCGCCCAGGGACTTGAACGACTTCTTCGAGATGACGGCCTCGTGGGCGGAGACCGCGTCCATCCAGTCGCCGTGGTAGCCGCCGGTCAGCACGCCCTGCGGCATCGGCGGGGCGCCCGCCATCTGCAGGATGTAGCGCAGCGGGACCCCGGTCGGCGCCTCGATGACCATCGGCCGGGCGACCGCTCCGGACACGGTCAGCATGACCGTACCGGGCTCGTCCGCCAGGCCGGTGCCGCAGTAGCGGCGGGCGCCGATGCGCGCCGCCACGGCCAGCTGCGCGAAGGTCTCGGCGTTGGACAGCAGGGTCGGCAGGCCGCCGACGCCGGACTCGGCGGCGCGCTCGCGGCGCCCCGGCGGCTTGGCCGGGCCGCCACCGATCGCACGGATCACGGACGATGCCTCGCCGGAGACCATGCGCTCGGGCGTACGGACCACCTTGGCGCGCAGCGCCGCACCGCGCCGGTCGGAGAGCCCGCGCTCGGCGAGCGCCGCCCGGATCGAGACCTCGGTGGAGTTACGGGTGACCACCACGATCAGCGTGCGCGCGCCGAGCGCCTCGGCGGCCAGCAGCGCGCCGTCGAGGATGAGATGCGGCGCGCGGTTGAGCATCACGGTGTCTTTGCGGCAAGGGGGCTCGCCCTCACTGCCGTTGACCACGACGACCGGCCGCACCCCGCGACGGATCGCGGACTTGGCGACGGCACGCAGCTTCCGGTGGAACGGGAAGCCGGCGCCGCCGCGGCCGGTCAGGGATATGGCCTCGGCGAGCTGGGCGAGACGCTCGCCGGTCATCGCCTCCAGCGGTCCGTGCACCTTGAGGTGCATGGGCAGATCGAGGCGCTCGACCAGGTCGAATCCCTGGGTCAGCTGGGGGAGGCCGACGACACGGACTTCGGGAACATCGGGGATGGGGGCATTCACGGTCGGTCTCCTGCGGGTGCGTTCCAGGGTTCCCCGGCCGGGGGCTGATACACGGGACCGGGAACGGGGTTGGACCCGTCGAATGCGGACTGTTGTGCGTACGGGTCGGGCGCGGCCTGGGCCTGCTGCTGCCCCGGATAGCCGCGCGGGTCGTACGCGGGGACGGCACCGGTGTCGTAGGGGGCCGCGGTGGCCGGGGTGTACGGGGGGAGTGAACCGGTGTCGTACGCGGGCGGCGTGATGGTGCCGTAGGGGGACGCGCCGTCCGGGCCGTAGGGGGACGCGGCGGCCGGGTTGGCCTGGTTGTTGAACTGCGGTACGGCGCCGGTGTCGTACTGCTGCGCGGGCATGGCGCCCGTGTCGTACTGCTGCGGTGCGGTGGGGCCCGGCTCGTACGGTTCGGGGGCGTCCGGGTCGTACGGGGGCGGCCGGCCCCGGTCGTACTGCTGGGCCGCCGCCGGGTCGTACTGCGGGGTGGCGCCGGTGTCGTACGGCTGCGGGGGCGCGCCCCCGCCGAACGTCTGGCCCGCGTTGGGGTTGTACGCGGGGACTGCGCCCGTGTCGTACGGCGTGGGGGCCGCCTGGTTCTGCGGGGGCGTGGCGAACGCCTGGGCCTGCGCCGGCGGGGGAGGCATCGGCGCGGGCCAGGAGCCGCCGCGGCCGGCGAGGTCTTCCTGGATGACCGGTATCTCGTCGGTCATGAGGACCCGCTCGGCGAGGGGGATCTCGCTGGTCGGCGACACCCTCCGGGAGGAGGAGGTGGACGGGCCGGGGCCGGGGTTCGGGGCGTCGGGGGTGATCGGCATCCGGGCCGTCGCGTCGGCGCTCTGCGCCTGGGCGCGGTAGCCGGCCGACAGGCCCGTACCGGAGTCCCCCGAGCTGTCGGCGCGGGGGCCCCCGAACGACTCGCCGCCGCGCGGTGCGATGAACGTCTCGGCCATCGGGTCGGCGCCCCTGCCCTGGCCGGGGAGGGGCAGCGGGTCGGCCATCGGCCGCGGTGTCGCCTCGTACAGCGGCGGGGAGGGCGCGGGGAGCCGCGGCTGCTGGCGGGGCGCGTCGAACGACGCGTTGCCGCCCATCGAGGGCGGGCCGGCGGACTCGCGCTCCCGCCGCGGCTGGAAGTCGCGCTGCGGTGCGACGCCCATGGCGCCGGGGAGCGGGGAGGACGACAGATCGCGGCGGTACTCCTTGGACTCCCGCCGGTCGGCGTCGCCGCCCGTCATCGAGACGATCCCCTCGGCGATCCGCTGCTGGTTCTCCCGGGGGAGCAGCCGCATGGAGACGACGACGGCCACACCGAGCATGACCGTGGAGTACATGACGGTGACGTAGGTGGCCGCGGGGCGGCCGGTGAAGAGCCCGTGCACCATCGCGAAACACCAGGCGGGGTAGGCGAGCATGTGGAGGGCCCGCCATTTGTAGGCGAACTTGCCGGCCGGGGCCATGACGCTGCGCATGGCGCCGGTGGTGGCGGCGACGATCATCAGCAGTCCGGCCAGCGAGCCGAAACCGATGAGCCCGCTGGTGCCGGTGATGCCGAGACCGAACGGCAACAGGGCGCCGATCAGCGCCACTTTGCCGAGCGAGATTTTGATGCTCACGTGCAGCAGCAGGAAGCCCAGCGAAGAGACCGCCGTGGCCCGGTGAATGCCCTGGGCGACCAGGCGGTGACGCGGGGAGAGCAGCAGCCTGTCGGTGGCGATCAGCCCCCAGACAACGGCCCCTGAGAGCGACAGCAGCGACAGCACGCCGGCACCGAAGTCGATGAAGGCGCGGAAGGCGTCGCCTCCCGTGACGGCGAGCACGGGTATCAGAATCAGCGCGGCGACCGTCAACACGAGGGTGATCTGCCGGCTCTTGCCGGTATCCGGGTTTGAAGAGCCAAGCATGCTAAGAGGGTTCATAGGGGGGCAACTCCGAAGGGCTCGGGAAAGCGGTCCCGTTGCGGCATGCTAAGTGGAGCCATATCGAGGAGCACTCGGTTTGCGGGTTTAGCCAGGTGAAGGTGAGTTATCCGACTCTTGAGTTGCCCGGATAGGGGCGATTCGCGGAGTAAGGCCGGTGCCCCGCCGGTCGGTCCGTACCCCGCAAAGCCCATCCGTCCACTCTCGTCAACGTCCGCTGTCAACCTCTTGACCCCTCCCCGCGTGGATCTATGCATTCTCTCCCCATCTTCTCCCCGATCCCGCACCCCCCTGCGCGCACCCGCACTGCCCCTGCGCGCGCCCGTGCCGTCTTGTACGGCCCTGAGGTGCTCGTTGTTCGCTTCCGGCCCGTGCTTCTTTGGTCGGGTACCGGTCAAGTCTTGATCAAGTCGAGTCGTGCCGCCCGGTGGATCCACGTCATCTCCTGCTCTGTCCCACTTGTGCGTGCCGTCCGGGCCCTGCGGTACCCTGGCGCCATGCGTGCCGTACGCCTTCTGCTTATCGGGCCGCGCTGATCAGTCCCGGCGGATGGAAGATCCGGTCGGAATCGGCGCGGCGGTCCCCTCCTGTGTGAGGGGGCTTTTTCGTTCGTATCCGCAGGCAGAGACGATCCATGGAGCTTCAGACAACATGAGCGAGACCAATCCCGCCGCTGCCGAGCCCGTGGCGCCGCACCGCTACACGGCCGCCATGGCTGCCGACATCGAGGCGCGCTGGCAGGACGTCTGGGACGCCGACGGCACGTACGAGGCACCGAACCCCACGGGCGAGCTCGCCGGCGATCCGGAGCTGGTCGCCAAGCCCAAGAAGTTCATCATGGACATGTTCCCGTATCCGTCGGGCAGCGGGCTCCACGTCGGGCACCCGCTCGGCTACATCGCCACCGACGTGTTCGCCCGCCACCAGCGCATGACCGGGCACAACGTCCTCCACACACTGGGCTTCGACGCCTTCGGCCTGCCCGCCGAGCAGTACGCGGTCCAGACCGGCACGCACCCCCGCGCCTCCACCGAGGCCAACATGGAGAACATGAAGGTCCAGCTGCGCCGGCTGGGCCTGGGGCACGACAAGCGCCGCTCCTTCGCGACGATCGACCCGGACTACTACAAGTGGACCCAGTGGATCTTCGTCCAGATCTTCAACTCCTGGTACGACCGGGACGCGGACCGGGCGCGCCCCATCGGCACGCTGGTCGCGCAGTTCGAGAGCGGGGAGCGCGCGACGCCCGACGGGCGCCCCTGGAGTGAGCTGAGCGCCACCGAGCGCGCCGAGGTGCTGGGCGGTTACCGGCTGGCGTACGCCTCCGACGCGCCCGTCAACTGGGCGCCGGGCCTGGGCACCGTCCTGGCCAACGAGGAAGTCACCTCGGACGGCCGCTCCGAGCGCGGCAACTTCCCGGTGTTCAAGGCGAAGCTGCGCCAGTGGAACATGCGCATCACCGCCTACGCCGACCGGCTGCTGTCCGACCTGGACGCGCTGGACTGGCCGGAGGCCATCAAGCTCCAGCAGCGCAACTGGATCGGCCGCAGCGAGGGCGCGCGCGTCGACTTCCCCGTGACGGACGCCGCCGGGAACACCGCCGCCATCACGGTCTTCACGACCCGTCAGGACACCCTGTTCGGCGCCACGTACATGGTGCTGGCGCCGGAGCACGAGCTGGTCGGCTCCCTCGTCCCGGCCGCCTGGCCGGAGGGCACCCACGAGATCTGGACGGGCGGTCACGCGACGCCCGCCGACGCCGTGGACGCGTACCGCAAGCAGGCCGCCGCGAAGTCCGATGTCGAACGGCAGGCCGAGGCCAAGGACAAGACCGGCGTCTTCACGGGCGCGTACGCGACCAACCCGGTCAGCGGCGAACCGGTGCCCGTCTTCATCTCGGACTACGTCCTGATGGGGTACGGCACCGGCGCGATCATGGCCGTACCGGCGCACGACGGGCGCGACTTCGCCTTCGCGCGCGCCTTCGAGCTGCCGATCCGCTCCGTCATCGAGCCGACGGACGGCCGGGACGCGGACCCGTCGACGTGGGAGGACGTGTTCTCCTCGAACGACGGAACCCTCATCAACTCGGCCCGTACGGACGTCACTCTGGACGGTCTGGTCGTCGGCGAGGCCAAGACGCGGATCACCGAATGGCTGGCCGCGAGCGGTATCGGCGAAGGCACCGTCAACTTCCGGCTGCGCGACTGGCTGTTCAGCCGGCAGCGCTACTGGGGCGAGCCCTTCCCGATCGTGTACGACGAGGACGGCGTCGCGCACGCGCTGCCCGAGTCGATGCTGCCGCTGGAGCTGCCCGAGGTCGACGACTACACGCCGCGCACCTTCGACCCGGACGACGCCGACACCCAGCCGGAGACGCCCCTGTCGCGGAACGCCGACTGGGTGAACGTCGAGCTGGACCTGGGGCTGGGCGAGGGCGTCAAGCGCTACCGCCGCGAGACCAACACCATGCCGAACTGGGCCGGTTCCTGCTGGTACGAGCTGCGCTACCTGGACCCGCACAACAGCGAGAAGCTGGTCGACCCGGCCGTCGAGCAGTACTGGATGGGCCCCCGCGAGGGGCAGCCGCACGGCGGTGTCGACCTGTACGTGGGCGGTGCGGAGCATGCCGTACTGCACCTGCTGTACGCGCGGTTCTGGTCCAAGGTGCTCTTCGACCTGGGCCACATCTCGTCGGTCGAGCCGTTCCACAAGCTCTACAACCAGGGCATGATCCAGGCGTACGTCTACCGCGACAGCCGCGGCATCGCGGTGCCGGCGACCGAGGTCGAGGAGCGCGACGGCGGGTACTGGTACGGGGGCGAGCGGGTCAGCCGGGTCCTCGGCAAGATGGGCAAGTCCCTGAAGAACGCGGTCACCCCGGACGAGATCTTCGTCGAGTACGGCGCGGACACGCTGCGGCTGTACGAGATGGCGATGGGCCCGCTGGATGTCTCGCGGCCGTGGGACACGCGCGCGGTGGTGGGCCAGTACCGGCTGCTCCAGCGGCTGTGGCGCAATGTGGTCGACGAGACGACCGGTGAGGTCACCGTCGTCGACACCGAGCCGGACGAGGCGACGCTGCGCGCGCTGCACAAGGCGATCGACGGCGTCGGCCAGGACATGACGGCGCTCCGATTCAACACGGCCATCGCCAAGGTCACCGAGCTGAACAACCATCTGACCAAGTCGGACGGACCGCTCGCGCGGGCGGTCGCCGAGCCGCTGGTGCTGCTGATCGCGCCGCTGGCCCCGCACATCGCCGAGGAGCTGTGGCGCCGGCTGGGCCACCCGGACTCGGTCGTGCACCAGGACTTCCCGGTCGCGGACCCGGCGTATGTCGTGGACGAGACCGTGACCTGTGTCGTGCAGGTCAAGGGCAAGGTCAAGGCCCGGCTGGAGGTCTCCCCGGCGATCTCGGACGCGGAGCTGGAGGCGCTGGCGCTGGCGGACGCGGGCGTGGTCGCGGCGCTGGGCGGCGCGGGCATCCGGAAGGTGATCGTGCGGGCGCCGAAGCTGGTGAACATCGTCCCGGCGTAGTGTTACCGGCCGTACACAGGGCTTTCCCCTACGGGCAGGTTGGGGGTTCCGACGGGACCCACGGCCTGCCCGTTCGGTTTACGGTGGAGGGGCAGGCCGTCGGGCTCGACGGGCTGGGACCCGACCGACCGAGAAGGGGCGTCCATGGAAGCCGCGCTCGTGATCATCGCGCTTCTCTTCGTCGCCTTCATGGCGCTGGGGGTGTTCGTGACCGTGAAGGTGGTCGGCGCGGCGAAGCGGGGTGTGGACCGCACGCTCACGCAGGCCCGGCGCACCGTGGAGGACACCACGCTGCGGGCGAAGAGCCTCGGGCAGGTGGGGGTGGGCGCGGAGCTGGCCCAGCTGCGGCTGCGGCTGCGCACCTCGATGCGGGCCACGCAGGACGCGCTGGAGGCGGGGGTCCGCGAGGACGCCTCACTGTCGGAGTCGATAGATCTGTTCCGGCGGCTGAGCGCGCACGGACACGAGCTGGACGACGAACTGCGGCAGCTGGAGCGGGACCCGGACCGGATCAGGATCGGCGAGCGGCTCGTGGAGCTGCGCGAGCGTACGGAGCGGATCACGGGCTCGGCGGACTCGCTGCGCTGGGCGGCGCGGGACCGGGCGCGGAAGTTCGCGGAGGACGATCTGTCGTCGCTGAGCACACAGATCGATGTGGAGTCGGGCGCGCTGCGGCACTGGTCGGAGCCGGAGGCGGAACCTGGGGCGGGGCCGGGGCATCATGCGGGGCAGGCCGCCGCCAAGGGCGACGGGGGCGACAGGGCGCGTGACCGGGCCCTCGATCCGCCGGACACCCGGTGGGGGAGCACATACCCGTGGCAGCAGCCGAACAGGCAGCGGCAGCCCCGGCAGCAGCCGCGGCCCGAGGCCACGAACTGACGCGCGAGGCCGGGGCCGGGGACCTGAAATCGATCATTGGAGCGGGGGCGGGCTGCCGGGCCGCGGTGGCGACCGGTAACCTCCCGCTCATGTCCCGCCATGTCGCGATCGTCACCGATTCCACGGCCTACCTGCCACCGCAGACGATGGAGCGGCACGGCATCACCGCGGTGCCGCTGACCGTGGTGCTCGGTGACCGTGCGCTCGAAGAGGGCACCGAGATCTCGGCCCGTTCGCTGGCCCTCGCACTCCAGAAGCGCCACTCCGTCACCACCTCGCGGCCGAGCCCCGAGGTCTTCGCCGCGGCCTACCGCGCGGCGGCGGAGGCGGGCGCGAGCGCGATCGTCTCCCTGCATCTGTCGGCCGAGTTCTCCGGGACGTACGACGCGGCGCTGCTCGCCGCGAAGGACGCCCCCGTGCCGGTGCGGGTGGTGGACACCGGAATGGTCGCGATGGCGCTCGGGTTCTGCGCGCTGGCCGCCGCCGAGGCCGTGGAGGGCGACGGCACACCGGACGACGCGGTGGCGGCAGCCGAGAAGCGGGCCGCCGGCACGTCCGCGTACTTCTACGTCGACACCCTGGACTATCTGCGCCGGGGAGGCCGGATCGGCACGGCCCAGGCGCTGTTGGGGTCGGCGCTCGCCGTGAAGCCGCTGTTGCAGCTGGACGGCGGGCGGATCGAGCTGCTGGAGAAGGTGCGGACGGCGTCGAAGGCCATCGCGCGGCTGGAGGAGATCGTCACCGAGCGGGCAGGGACACGGGATGTGGACATAGCGGTGCACCATCTGGCCTCGCCGGAACGGGCGGCGGCGCTCGCCGAGCGGCTGCGGGAGCGGGTGCCTGGACTGGTCGATCTGCATGTGAGCGAGGTGGGCGCGGTGATCGGCGCACACACCGGTCCCGGGCTGCTGGGGGCCGTGATCTCGCCGCGCTGAGTGAGCGGGGCGTCGGGTGATCCGTCCTTCGGGTGACGGAGTTATCCACAATCAGCCTGTTCTCCACGGAAATTGGGCCTGCTCGGCGGGAACGGCCGAAGGTGCCTACCGTCTTGTGGCATGGCACTTCGAACACGCTCCGTAACCAGTGGTCCGGGACGGGCGCCCGGCTCCGACAGCCGGGTCCGCCGTGGCCGTGTACGTACCCGCCCGTGCCGGGCACCGGCCCGCGTCGGGGAGACGGGTGTCGCGCCCCCGCCGTCCCCGCCGCCGTCCTTACCCCTGCCTTCGCTGCCCGCGCCGCCTCCCGGGGAGGCGCGGCGGCGGGCGGAGGCACTCTTCGCAGTCGCCGGCGCCCCTCCCTCCGGCGCCGTCGCAGCCGCTGAGGGCAGCGCCGAGCCGGTCGTGGGGAAGCGCGGGCGAGCGGTCGCGGCGCTGCGTGAGCGGCTGCCGCTGTGGGTGCAGCTCCGGTGCGGTCTGGAACCCAAGACGCTCGGCGCCCTGGCGGTGGTCCTCGTGGTGGCCGCGGCGCTCGCCGCCCAGCACTTCTGGGCCGCCAGGCCCCGGTCCGTCTCGGCGCCGGAGACGGTGAGCGCGGCGGTCCCGGCCGCAGGGGCGCCCTCGGAGGCGGCGCCCGGGGCCCTTTTACCGCAGGCACCGCCGCTGCCGCTCCCGCCTCCCTCGGGCACGGCCCGTGTGGTGGTGGACGTGGGCGGCAAGGTGCGGCGGCCGGGAGTGCTGCGGCTGCCGCCCGGCTCGCGGGTGGCGGACGCCCTCCAGGCGGCGGGCGGGGTCGAGCCCGGCACGGATCTGACCGGGCTGAACCGGGCGCGGGTGCTGGTGGACGGCGAGCAGGTGGTGGTGGACGGTCCCGTGCCACCGGGCGCGGTCGGGCCGGGCGCGGTGCCGCCGGGTGTGATGGGGCCGGTCGGCGACGGCGGGGTGGCGGGCGCCGGGCCCCCGGGAGTTCCGGTGAGTCTCAACACCGCCACGCAGGCGCAGTTCGAGTCGCTGCCCGGAGTCGGCCCCGTACTGGCCCAGCGCATCGCCGACTACCGCGCACAGCACGGCGGATTCCGGTCCGTCGACGAACTCCGTGAGGTCAGTGGCATCGGCGACCGCAGGTTCGCCGATCTCCAGCCTCTCGTACGGCCGTGAAGCGGCCCGCCGTCCACGCGGCGGCCGGGCACCGCCTCGGGGCGGCCAACCCCCGCCAGGAGGCACCGGCGGATCTCCGGCTGGTGCCGCTCGCGCTGGCGGCCTGGGGCGCGGCGGCCCTGGCGGTGGGCGCTCCCGGGGGCAGGACCGCCCTCGGCGTGCTGGTCTGCGCGGCGCTGGCGGGGCTGCTGCTGGTGTGGTGCGGGTCCGTACCCGGGGCGCACCGGCTCCGGCTCCCGGGGGTGGCCGTCGCCGGGGCGCTGCTCTGCGCGGCGGCCGGGGCGGCGTCCGCCGGGCTGCACGGCGCGGATCTGCGCCGGGGACCCGTGCCCGGGCTCGCGGAGCGGTACGCGCGGGTCACGGCCGAGGTGACCGTCACCTCCGATCCCCGGCCCGCCCGCCCCAGGGGGAGCGGCGACCGGCCGTCCGCCGGCGGGTTCCTGGTGAACGCGGACATCGTCCGCGTGACACCGGCGGGCGGCCGGAGCGCGGCCGTCCGCACGCCCGTCCTGCTGATCGTCGCGCCCGGTGAGCACGCCGACCGCTGGCGGCTGCTGCTGCCCTCCACCCGGCTCGGGCTGGCCGGGCGGCTCTCGCCACCGACGTACGCGGACGACCGTTACGCCGCAGCGCTGCGGGTGGAGGGGACGGGGCCGCCACGGATCACCGGACCGCCGACCCGGGTGCAGCGCGTCGCGGGCGAGCTGCGCGCCGGGCTGCGGGAGGCGACCGACGGACTGCCGGCCGATGCCCGCGCGCTGCTGCCGGGGCTGGTCGTCGGGGACACCTCGCGCGTGGAGCCCGAGCTGCACGAGGCGTTCGCGGCGACCGATCTGCTGCATCTGATGGCGGTCTCGGGTAGCAATCTGACCATCGTCCTGTCCCTGCTGATCGGTCCGGCCGGCCTGGCGACACGGGCCGAACGGCGCGGGCTCGCCCCTCGGCTGGGGATCTCGCTGCGGTCGACGGCGCTGCTCGGCGGGGTGCTGACGCTCGCGTTCGTAGTGGTCTGCCGGCCGGAGGCCAGTGTGCTGCGGGCCGCCGCGTGCGGGCTGATCACCCTGCTCGCCATCGGCACGGGCCGGCGCAGGACGCTGCTGCCCGCACTGGCCGCCGCCGTACTCCTGCTGGTGCTCTACGACCCCTGGCTGGCCCGCAGTTACGGGTTTCTGCTCTCCGTGCTGGCCACCGGATCCCTGCTCACCATCGGCCCCCGGTGGAGCGCGGCGCTGATACGGCGCGGGGTGCCGCCGAGGCTCGCGGAGGTGCTGGCCGCCGCGGCGGCGGCACAGGCCGTGTGCGCGCCGGTGGTGGCGGTGTTCGCGGCCAGGGTCGGGCTGGTCGCCGTCCCGTGCAATCTCCTGGCCGAGCTGGCGGTCGCGCCCGCCACCGTCCTCGGCTTCGCGGCGCTGGCCGCCGCGCCGCTCGCGATGCCGGTGGCCGAGACGCTGGCGCGGGTCGCGGGGTGGCCGGCGGGCTGGATCGGGGCCGTGGCCCGGGGCGGCGCCGCCCTGCCCGGAGCGGAGGTCGCCTGGCCGGGCGGCTGGTCGGGCGGGGCGCTGCTCGCCGTGGTGACGGCCCTGCTGCTGATCGCCGCGCGGAGTCTCACCCGCCGGCCCTGGACGGCCGCCGGATGCGCCGTGCTGCTCCTGCTCGCGGTCGTGCGGCCCCCGCCGCTCACCCGGATCGTCACCGGCTGGCCGCCGCCGGGGTGGACGTACGCGATGTGCGACGTCGGCCAGGGCGACGCGACCGTACTGGCCGCGGGCGACGGCACGGCGGTGGTCGTGGACGCGGGACCCGACCCCGTACCGGCCGACCGGTGTCTGCGGGACCTCGGCGTCACCCGGGTGCCGCTCCTGCTGCTCACGCACTTCCACGCGGACCATGTGGCGGGCCTGCCCGGGGTGCTGCGCGGCAGATCGGTCGGTGTGATCCAGACGACGCCCTCCGACGACCCACCGGATCAGGCCGCGTTCGTCCGGCGGACGGCGGCGGCGGCGCGGGTGCCGGTCGTCCGGGCGGAGCCGGGGGAGCGGCGGCGGACCGGGCCGCTCGACTGGTGGGTGCTGTGGCCGCGGCCCGGGGCGGTGCCGGGCACCAACCGGCCGAACGACACCAGCGTCGCCCTGTACGTACGGATCGACCGGGGGCCCGCACTGCTGCTCCTCGGCGATCTCGAACCGCCCGCGCAGCGCGGCCTGCTGCGCGCGTACCCGGCGCTGCCCCCGGTCGACGTGCTCAAGGTCGCCCACCACGGCTCCCGCCACCAGCACCCGGAGCTGGCCCGTTCCGTACGGCCCCGGCTCGCGCTGATCTCCGCAGGGCGGGACAACACGTACGGTCATCCCTCACCGCTCACGGTGGCGGCGCTGCGGGCCCAGGGAGCGACCGTGCTGCGCACGGACACGGACGGGCCGGTTGCCGTAGTGGGTTCCGGGGCCGGGCTGCGCGCGGTACCAGGGCCACGGATAGGTAACGGCATGTAACAGGTAGGCCCAAATACTCTCGGCATGTTTGCTCCGAACGACACAAAGGTGATCGAATGCCTTTTCGTCATGGGCCGCCGCCCCCGACGTGGATGTCGGCCCCGCGCGGCCCCCGCAGAGCGCGACCGCACAGGGGTACGTACACCATGATCAGCCGCCTTCTCGGCCGACGGACGGCCGCTCATCAGCGCAACAACCCGCTCGCCGGACTCTCCGTGCCGGCCGGCGCCGGGCTGCTCACCTGCCGGGTGCTCGATCCGGTGAACACGCCCATCCCGCAGGCCGAGTTCACGGTGAGTGACGGCAACGGCCGGAAGATAGTGAGCGGCGAGACCGACCCGTTCGGCATGCTGGTGGCGATGGTGCCCTTCGGGGAGTACCGGCTGGCGATCTCGGCGGACAGCTTCAGCCCGTACCGGGGCAACGCGGCGGTGACCGACAGCGGCCAGCGCACCGGGCTGGGGGACATCACCCTTCAGGTGGCGCCCTCGCTGCCGCTGCCCGCCCCCGGCGACTGGGAGATCGAGCCCGCCCACTCCCGTATCGGTTTCATCGCCCGCCACATCGGGCTCGCCCGGGTGCACGGACGCTTCGACAACTTCGCCGGGGCCATCCGGATCGGCGAGTCGATGGAGCAGTCGGCGATGCACGTCGTCATCGGCGCCGCGTCCATCGACACCAGCGTGCAGATGCGCGACGACCATCTGCGCTCCGCCGACTTCCTCGACGTCGACAACTACCCGACGCTGGAGTTCTACAGCGACCGCTTCACGCACCGCGGCGGCAACAACTGGGGTATCGCCGGAGCCCTCACCCTGCACGGGGTGACCCGCACGGTCACCCTCGACGCCCAGTACCTCGGTATCGGTAACGGCATGGAGGGCGAGACCCGCGCGGCCGTCCGCGCCACCACCGAACTCCACCGCGAGGACTACACCGTGAACTGGCAGTCCATGCTGGCGCGCGGCATCGCGGTCGTCGGCTCCAGCATCAAGATCGAGATGGATATCCAGATCGTCCCGAAGACCTGACGGCCGTCGGTCGGCGGGCGGGGACGGGCTGGAAGAATGCGGCCGTGAGCGATGTGAGACATGTGCTGGTGCTGCCCGACCGCGACGCCGCCGAGGAGGTGGCGCAGGCGCTCGGGGAGCGCTTCGCGGTGCGCGAGGAGCCCCAGCTGGTACGGGACGCCCTGGCCGGCGAGGACGACGCCGAGGACGCCCAGTGGCTGGTGGTCGTGGAGGACCCGGAGGCCCGGCTCGACGGCGGGGAACTGGACGCGTTCGTCGCCGACTGGGACGGCTGGCGGGAGGAGTCGTAGCACCGAAGCAGCACCGAAGCAGCACTGAAGCAGCGCCGAAGCAGCACCGCACGTCGGCGGCGGCTCCGGCACGGCCGCTCGGCGGCCCGCTGTCGGTGGGCCGTGAGATCGTGGACCACGATGGCCACCAGAAAAGCTTCCACCGACGATCCGCTCGCCCCGCTCACCCTCGCCGTGGGCCAGGAGGACCTGCTGCTCGACCGCGCCGTGCAGCAGGTGGTGGCGGCGGCCCGCGCCTCCGACGCCGACACGGACGTACGCGACCTCACCTCCGACCAGCTCCAGCCCGGCACCCTCGCCGAGCTGACCAGCCCGTCGCTCTTCGCCGAGCGCAAGGTCGTCATCGTACGGAACGCGCACGACCTGTCCGCCGACACGATCAAGGACGTCAAGGCGTATCTGGCCGCGCCCGCCGAGGAGATCACGCTCGTGCTGCTGCACGCGGGCGGGGCCAAGGGCAAGGCGCTGCTGGACGCCGCGCGCAAGGCGGGCGCCCGCGAGGTCGCCTGTCCGAAGACGACCAAGCCGGCGGAGCGGCTGACCTTCGTCCGCTCGGAGTTCCGCGCCATCGGCCGGTCGGCCACGCCCGAGGCGTGCCAGGGGCTGGTCGACGCGATCGGCAGCGATCTGCGCGAGCTGGCGAGCGCCGTCACCCAGCTCGCCGCCGATGTCGAGGGCACCATCGACGAGGCGGTCGTCGGGCGCTACTACACGGGCCGCGCCGAGGCCTCCAGCTTCAATGTCGCCGACCGCGCCGTGGAGGGCAGGGCCGCAGAGGCGCTGGAGGCGCTGCGCTGGTCGCTGTCGACGGGCGTCGCTCCCGTACTGATCACCAGCGCCCTCGCCCAGGGGGTACGGGCCATCGGCAAGCTCTCGTCCGCCCGGGGCGGCCGGCCCGCCGATCTCGCCCGTGAGCTGGGCATGCCGCCGTGGAAGATCGACCGGGTGCGCCAGCAGATGCGCGGCTGGACCCCGGACGGGGTGGCGGACGCGCTGCGGGCGGTCGCCGAGGCGGACGCGGGCGTCAAGGGCGGCGGTGACGATCCGGAGTACGCGCTGGAGAAGGCCGTCGTCGCGATCGCCCGCGCGGCCCGCGCCGGCCGCTGACAGCACCAGCATCGCGATACGCCGGGATACGCCGAGGCCCCGGGCACGTCCTTCGCAGGACGGGCCCGGGGCCTCGGTATGAACCAGGTGAACTCGCACCCGCGTGGCGAACGCAGTCGTGTGCGAGTTCGGGCGATCGCGGCCGGGAGCGGTAGAGAGGGCCCGCTGAGTCCCTTCCGGCGATCAATCAAGCAGTGAGCGCTCAGCCCTGGAGGGTGGCAACCTTGGAGGCCAGCGCCGACTTCTTGTTGGCGGCGGCGTTCTTGTGGATGACACCCTTCGAGACGGCCTTGTCGAGCTGACGGGACGCCTCGCGAGAAGCCGCGGTGGCCTTCTCGACGTCTCCGGCGGCAGCGGCCTCGCGGGCCTTGCGGATCGCGGTCTTGAGCGACGACTTGACAGCCTTGTTGCGCAGGCGTGCCTTCTCGTTGGTCTTGTTCCGCTTGATCTGGGACTTGATGTTCGCCACGTTAAGAGACCTTCTCAGGTTCGGTGATTCGGTAAAACGCTGTCCAAAACAGGCCTCGCGCCGGAGAAGGCACGAGACACAGCTGTTCAGAGTACCAGCGCGCCTCCGACCGGCCCAAACCGGTCGCAGTCCCGCACCCGTGGGACGATGGAGCCTACGTATAGATCCGAGTCGACCCGAGACGAGACGCCGCGCGTCTCAAGAATCAGGACCCTGCGTGCCCGCGACCCCCAGCCACGTGCCCGAGCCCAGCCGTACGGACCCGGCGCTGCTCCGTAACTTCTGCATCATCGCGCACATCGACCACGGCAAGTCGACCCTCGCCGACCGGATGCTCCAGCTGACCGGTGTGGTCGACCAGCGGCAGATGCGTGCTCAGTACCTCGACCGGATGGACATCGAGCGCGAGCGCGGCATCACGATCAAGTCCCAGGCCGTCCGGCTGCCCTGGGCCCCCAGGACGGGGGAGGACGAGGGGAAGACCCATGTCCTCAACATGATCGACACGCCCGGCCACGTGGACTTCACCTACGAGGTGTCCCGGTCGCTCGCAGCCTGCGAGGGCACGGTCCTGCTGGTCGACGCCGCCCAGGGGATCGAGGCGCAGACCCTCGCCAACCTCTATCTGGCGATGGAGAACGACCTCACCATCGTCCCGGTGCTCAACAAGATCGACCTGCCGGCCGCCCAGCCGGAGAAGTTCGCGGAGGAGCTGGCGAACCTCATCGGCTGCCAGCCCGAGGACGTCCTCAGGGTCTCCGCGAAGACCGGCGTCGGCGTGGACGCGCTGCTCGACCGGGTCGTCAGGGACGTACCGGCGCCGGTCGGCGTCGCGGACGCCCCCGCCCGCGCGATGATCTTCGACTCCGTCTACGACTCGTACCGCGGTGTCGTGACGTACGTCAGGGTCATCGACGGCCAGCTCAACAAGCGCGAGCGCATCCGGATGATGTCCACCGGCGCCACCCACGAGCTGCTGGAGATCGGCGTCTCGTCCCCGGAGATGACCCCGGCCGACGGCATCGGCGTCGGCGAGGTGGGCTACATCATCACCGGCGTGAAGGACGTCCGTCAGTCGAAGGTCGGTGACACGATCACCACCCTCAACAAGGGCGCCACCGAAGCGCTCGGCGGCTACAAGGACCCCAAGCCGATGGTGTTCTCGGGCCTCTACCCGCTGGACGGCTCGGACTACCCCGAGCTGCGCGACGCCCTCGACAAGCTCCAGCTCAACGACGCCGCGCTGGTCTACGAGCCGGAGACCTCCGCGGCCCTCGGCTTCGGCTTCCGCGTCGGCTTCCTCGGGCTGCTGCACCTCGACGTGATCAGGGAGCGGCTGGAGCGCGAGTTCGGGCTCGAACTGATCGCCACCGCCCCCAACGTGGTCTACCGCGTCCTGATGGAGGACGGCAGCGAGCACACCGTCACCAACCCGAGCGAGTTCCCCGAGGGCAAGATCGACTCGGTGCACGAGCCGGTCGTCCGGGCCACGATCCTGGCGCCGAGCGAGTTCATCGGCTCGATCATGGAGCTGTGCCAGGCCCGCCGCGGCACCCTCCTCGGCATGGACTACCTCTCCGAGGACCGGGTCGAGATCCGCTACACCCTGCCGCTCGCCGAGATCGTCTTCGACTTCTTCGACCAGCTGAAGTCCAAGACCAGGGGCTACGCCTCGCTCGACTACGAGCCCACCGGCGAGCAGACCGCCAACCTGGTCAAGGTCGACATCCTGCTGCACGGCGACAAGGTCGACGCGTTCTCGGCGATCACCCACCGGGACCAGGCGTACGCGTACGGGGTCCGGCTCGTCGCCACGCTGCGCGGACTGATCCCGCGGCAGGCGTTCGAGGTGCCCATCCAGGCCGCCATCGGCTCCCGGGTCATCGCCCGCGAGACGATCCGCGCCATCCGCAAGGACGTCCTCGCCAAGTGCTACGGCGGTGACATCTCCCGGAAGCGGAAGCTGCTGGAGAAGCAGAAGGAGGGCAAGAAGCGGATGAAGATGGTCGGCAGCGTGGAGGTCCCGCAGGAGGCGTTCATCGCGGTGCTCTCCAGCGACGAGTCCGGCGGCAAGGCGAAGAAGTAGGGGAAAGCGGGAACGGGATCGGGACACGCGGTACGTGACGGGTCCCCGCGCGACGGCGCGGGGACCCGTCGTGCTCCCGGCCGGGAGTCCCAGCCGGGGCTCCCGTCGTTGTCCCGGTGGGCAGTTGGCCGGGAAGCGGAGGGTCACGGCCCCTTACGTACCGGCCTGACGGCCTCTAGTCTGATCGCGACGCATAGTTACTCATCGGTTAGTTACTCGCAAGTCACCCCATTCAGCCAGCCACTCAGTCAGTCACGCAGCACAGCCGCGGGCCCGGAGGATGTCGTGAGCGACACACAGAACTTGATCGAGAACCGGCCGCCTTCCGTGGCCGCCCTCTTCGTTGAGCGGGTGACGGCCACGCCGGACGGGGACGCGTACCGCTACCCCGTACCCGCCGCGGGCGGCGGCCCCGACGAGTGGCGCACGCTCACCTGGGGCGCCGCGGCCGAGCGCGTCTACGCGGTGGCCGCCGGCCTGATCGCGCTGGGGGTACGGCCCGAGGAGCGCGTCGCGCTCGCCGCCGCCACCCGGGTCGAGTGGATCCTCGCCGACTTCGGCGTGATGTGCGCGGGCGCCGCGACCACCACCGTCTACCCCTCGACCAACACCGAGGAGGCCGCGTACATCCTCGCCGACTCCGGCAGCCGGGTGCTGATCGCCGAGGACGCGGCCCAGCTCGCCAAGGCCCGCGAGTGCCGGGGCGAGCTGCCCGACCTGGCCCATGTCGTGGTGATCGAGGCGGCCGACGCGCTGCCCGCCGAGGGCGACCCGGAGGACTGGGTGCTCTCGCTCGCCGACCTGGAGGCGCGCGGCACGGAGTATCTGGCGAAGAACCCGGAGGCGGTCAAGGAACGGGTGGCCGCGCTGGAGGCCGCCCAGCTCGCCACCCTCATCTACACCTCCGGCACCACCGGCCGCCCCAAGGGCGTACGGCTGACGCACGACAACTGGTCGTACATGGCCAAGGCCATCGCGGCCACCGGCCTGATCGGTCCTGACGACGTCCAGTACCTGTGGCTGCCGCTCGCCCATGTCTTCGGCAAGGTGCTGACCTCCGGACAGATCGAGGTCGGCCATGTCACCGCCGTGGACGGCCGGGTCGACAAGATCATCGAGAATCTGCCGGTGGTCCGCCCGACCTATATGGCGGCCGTACCGCGCATCTTCGAGAAGGTCTACAACGGGGTCGCGGCCAAGGCCCGGGCCGGTGGCGGCGCCAAGTACAAGATCTTCCAGTGGGCGGCCGGTGTCGCCCGTGAGTACGCCAAGGTCTCCCAGGACAACTTCCGCCGCACCGGGACCAAGTCCGTACCGCTCACCCTCGGCGTGAAGCACAAGGCCGCCGACGCGCTCGTCTACGGCAAGCTCCGCGAGGCGTTCGGCGGCCGGCTGCGCGCCGCGATCTCCGGCTCGGCGGCCCTCGCGCCCGACATCGGCTACTTCTTCTCCGGCGCCGGGATCCACATCCTGGAGGGGTACGGGCTGACCGAGTCGAGCGCGGCCAGCTTCGTCAACCCGGGCGAGGCGTACCGCACCGGCACGGTCGGCAAACCGCTGCCCGGCACGGAGGTACGGATCGCCGACGACGGCGAGATCCTGCTGCGCGGCCCGGGCATCATGGACGGCTACCACGGGCTGCCCGAGAAGACGGCGGAGGTGCTGGAGCCCGACGGCTGGTTCCACACCGGTGACATCGGCGAGCTGTCGGTCGACGGCTTCCTGCGCATCACCGACCGCAAGAAGGACCTGATCAAGACGTCCGGCGGCAAGTACATCGCACCGGCCGAGGTCGAGGGCCGGTTCAAGGCCGTGTGCCCGTTCGTCTCCAACATCCTGGTGCACGGCGCGGACCGCAACTTCTGCACGGCGCTGATCGCGCTCGACGAACCGGCCATCCTCGGCTGGGCGGCCGAGAACGGCATGGCGGGCAAGCCGTACGCCGAGATCGTCGGCTCGGCGGCGGCCGAGCGGCTCATCGACGGCTATGTGAAGCGGCTCAACGAAGGTCTTCAGCGCTGGCAGACCATCAAGAAGTTCCGGCTGCTCCCGCGCGACCTGGACATCGAGCACGGCGAGCTGACCCCGAGCCTCAAGCTCAAGAGGCCCGTCGTGGAGCGGGAGTACAAGGACCTGATCGAGGAGATGTACGCGGGCGCCCGGGAGGCGTGAGCGCGGCGCGGGGGGAGCGGCGGCGCGGGCGAGCGGCGGCGCGGGGGAGGGCGGGGTGCGGGCGCGGGGCGCCGGCCGCGCTACTCCCCCCGTCCGCGCCGCAGTTCGCCCAGCGAATCCTCTATCCGCGCCAACTGAGGCCCCAGCAGCGCGAGTTCGTCCGGCGCGATGCTGCGCAGCACATCCTCGATCGAGGACAACCGCCCCGCGATCTCCCCGAGCTGCTCCTGCTCCCGGGTCAGCGCCCGCTCCAACGCCCGCTTCTTGCGGTGCAGATCGAGGAAGACGCTGACCTTCGCGCGCAGCATCCACGGGTCGAACGGCTTCGTCAGGAAGTCCGCCGCGCCCGTCGCGTACCCCCGGAACGCGTAACCGCTGTCGGAGTCGGGCCCGTTCAGGAAGATGATCGGGATGTCCTTGGCCCGGTCGAGCCGCTTGATCCGGTACGCGGTCTCGAAGCCGTCCATCCCGGGCATCCGCACGTCCAGCAGGACGACCGCGAACGGCCGCTCCAGCAGCGCCCGTACCGCCTCCTCGCCCGAACGGGCCCGTACGAGCGGCTCGTCCAGTGAGGCCAGCACCGCTTCGAGCGCGACGAGATTGTCCTCCATGTCATCGACGAGCAGAATGCTCGCGCGCTCGGTGGTGACTGTTGTCCTGCTCATCCCGTTCTCCTTGTCCGGCCTTTGTGTTTCGGCCAGGCAGGCAAGAATGCTCTGTCCTGAGCGGTTCCGCATACCGTTCGGCCCGTTTGGACGCGTGTCGTGACGTGGCCGTTGTCCTTGATCCCCGCGCACGTGCCGCTGTCAATACCCGGGAACAATCTCCGCCCACTTCCCTGACTCGGCGCATAGGAACGCGTTCCGTCTGTCACGCTGTCGGGATCGTAAGCGGCACAACGCCAGAACCGGATCAGGAGCCGCAGTGGGGCCCATTCCGATTCCGCGCGACACCCTTCACCTTCCGGCATCCCAGGTGCCGTTACGTGGGGGCGCGCGGTCCACATCACGTACCAGTCTGCCCGGCAATCCGCTCGCCCCGTCCGCCGCCCGCCGCTTCGCGCGCGCGGCGCTCGCCGACTGGACCAGTCTCGGGCTGCTCGCCACCTGTACCTTCTGCCACGGCGACGGACAGTGTCCGCCCGGCAGGCACAGCACCGATCTGCTCGCGGACGACGCGGTGCTGATCGTCGACGAACTCGTCACCAACGCGGTGGTGCACGCGGGGACGACCGTCGAGGTGCTCTGCCGGCTGGAGGCGCCCGCCGAGACGCCCGGCGGCGAGGACGACGAGCCGGCCGCCGTCGTCATCGAAGTCGCCGACCACCACCCCGACCGTGCGATACAGAACGAGCCCGGGGACCCCGACGACCTGCGCGAGCAGGCCAGGGAACACACGCGGGAACAGCCGTTGGCCGGCGTCTCCGAGTACGGCAGGGGGCTGCAGCTCGTCGCCGCCCTCGCCGAACGCTGGGGCATCACCTACCGCCCGGGCCTCAAGACCGTCTGGGCCCGGCTGCCGCTCGAAGGCCGCGACTCGGCACCGGGCCGGCCCGCGGAACCCGCCCTGCGCCGCGGTCTGCGGGCCGCGGAGATCCTCGCGCCGGTCTCCCGGCGGCCGGTCCGCGACGGCCCGCAGTGGGCGGGCAGGGGCGCGCTCTCCTTCCTCGCCGAGGCGTCCGAACTGCTCGCCGGACAGCTCGACGAGGAACTCGTCGCGGCGCTCGCCACCCAACTGCTCGTCCCCCGGCTCGCGGAGTGGTGCGCGGTCTGGCTGGACGGCGAGGACGGCCAGGCCGGCGCCGCGCCCCGGCTCGCCCGGGTCTGGCACGCCGACGAGTCCCGCATCGAGCCGCTGCGCGCCGCGCTGGAGAAGGCGCCGCCGAGGCTGCCCGACCCGCCCCGGGGCGACGCGGCGCAGGTGCCGTGGCCGGGTACGGAGGCGCCGGGTACGGAGGCGCCCGGCGCGGGCTCCGCACCGGGCGCCGCACCGGGCGCCGGCTCCGGCTCCGGCGGCGGGGCCGCGCTCGCCTGCCGACTGGTCGCGAACGGCCGCGTCCTCGGCACGCTCATGCTCGGCCGGCCGGGCCGCGCCGCCGTCCCCGACGAAGTCACCGCGCTCGTCGAGGACTTCGCACGGCGGGTGGCCCTAGCGATCGGCGCCGCCCGCCGCTACACCCGCCAGGTCACCATCAGCCGCGTCCTCCAGCGCGGGCTGCTGCCCAGCCAGGTGGCGCGGATCCCCGGCGTCGCCAGCGCCCTGGTGTACGAGCCGAGCGGCGACGGGCTCGCGGGCGGCGACTTCTACGACGTCTTCCCGTGCCCGCCCGGCGACCGCTGGTGCTTCATGCTCGGCGACGTCCAGGGCAGCGGCCCCGAGGCCGCCGTCGTCACCGGCCTCGCCCGCCCCTGGCTGCGGCTGCTCGCCCGCGAGGGCTACCGGGTCGGCGCGGTCCTCGACCGGCTGAACCGGCTGCTGCTCGACGACGCGACCGAGGCGGCGGAATCGGCGACACCGCTGGCCGTCGCGGGCGCGGCCGGCGTGGCCGGTGCCGGGAACCCCGCCGGGAGCGGCCCCGGCGCGGCCACCGCGCAGCTGTACGCGCCCGGGCCGCCGGGGCCGCCCGAAGGCGGTCAGGCCCGCTTCCTGTCGCTGCTGTACGGCGAGCTGATGCCCCTGCCCGGCGAGGGCGGCGGCGTACGCTGCACCCTCGCCAGCGCGGGCCACCCGCTGCCGCTGCTGCTGCGCCCGGACGGCACCGTCGTGGCGGCGGCCGAGCCCCAGGTGCTCCTCGGGGTCGTCGACAAGGTCGCGTACGAGAGCAGCACCTTCGACCTGATGCCAGGCGACACGCTGCTCTGCGTCACGGACGGCGTCACCGAGCGCCGCTCCGGCCGCAGGCTGCTGGACGACGGCGACGGGCTCGCCAGGGCCCTGGCGGGGTGCGTGGGGCTGACGGCGCAGGGCGTGGCCGAGCGGATACGGCGGGCGGTGCACGAGTTCGCCGAGACACCGCCGGGCGACGATCTGGCGCTGCTGGTGTTCCAGGCGGAGTGAGGGGCGGCGGCGAGGGCGGGACTGGCCCCGGGCGCGGGCGAGGCCAGTCCCGCCACCGCCGGGGCCACTCGCCGCCTGCCGCTGCCGCCTGCCGTGACTGTGCCCGGAAGGCGATGCCACGTGCCGGACCGCGGCCGTACGGCGGACCGGCCACTCCGTCCCGCCTCCGGGACCGCACCGGACCGTGCCGCCCGTCCGGTGCGCGACACTGGTGGGTATGCCTTCCGCACTGCCCGACGGTGACCCCATGCCCGAGACCGGAGCGCTGCCCCGGCACGCCCTGGCGGGCGCGGCGGACCGGCCCCTCGGCTTCTACCTGCACGTTCCGTACTGCGCGACCCGCTGCGGCTACTGCGACTTCAACACGTACACGGCGACCGAGCTGCGCGGCTCCGGCGGTGTCCTCGCCTCCCGCGACAACTACGCGGAGACCCTCGCCGACGAGGTCCGGCTGGCCAGGAAGGTGCTCGGCGACGACCCGCGGCAGGTCCGTACGGTCTTCGTCGGCGGCGGCACGCCCACCCTGCTGGCCGCCGCCGACCTCGTACGGATGCTGGCGGCGGTCCGGGACGAGTTCGGGCTCGCGGACGACGCCGAGATCACCACCGAGGCGAATCCGGAATCGGTGGATCCGGCGTATCTGGCGGAGCTGCGGGAGGGCGGTTTCAACCGGATCTCCTTCGGAATGCAGAGCGCGAAGCAGCACGTCCTGAAGGTCCTGGACCGTACGCACACCCCCGGCAGGCCCGAGGCCTGCGTCGCGGAGGCCCACGCGGCCGGCTTCGACCACGTCAACCTCGATCTGATCTACGGCACGCCGGGCGAGACCGACGACGACTGGCGCGCCTCGCTCGCGGCGGCGGTCGGCGCGGGCCCCGACCACATCTCCGCGTACGCCCTGATCGTCGAGGAGGGCACCGGCCTTGCCCGCCGGATCCGGCGCGGCGAGGTCCCGATGACGGACGACGACGAGCACGCCGACCGGTACCTGATCGCGGACCAGGTGCTCGCGGAGGCCGGCTTCTCCTGGTACGAGGTGTCCAACTGGGCCACCTCCGAGGCCGCCCGCTGCCTCCACAACGAGCTGTACTGGCGCGGCGCGGACTGGTGGGGCGCGGGCCCCGGCGCCCACAGCCACGTGGGCGGTGTCCGCTGGTGGAACGTGAAACACCCGGGCGCGTACGCGGCGGCCCTGGCGGAGGGCCGCTCGCCCGGCGCCGGCCGCGAGATCCTCGCCGACGACGACCGCCGCGTGGAGCGCATCCTCCTGGAGCTGCGGCTCCGCGACGGCTGCGAGCTCTCCCTGCTCCACCCGGCGGGCGCCTCGGCCGCCGCCCGCGCGGTAAGGGACGGCCTCCTGGAGCCCGCTCCTTACGCGGAGGGCCGCGCGGTACTCACCCTGCGGGGGCGGCTGCTGGCGGACGCGGTCGTCAGGGACCTGGTGGATTGATCACTCGCCGGGGTGAATCCCGGCGGGATCGGGCACGGCTGCTTACCCTGTTTTCCTAGTCTGCTGCCAACAGAAGCGGCGGAATGTGGAGGTTCACGGAGATGACCGCTGTGGATGAGCGACCGATCACCAGCAGCATCGCCACGTTCTTCGAGGACCTTGAGGTCCCCGAGGGATACAAGGCGGAACTCCTCAGGGGGGACATTGTGATGATGGCCGGGCCCGACCGGGTCCACAACGGAATCGTGGAGTCCGTGCAGGACCAGATTCCGCGTAAACGCTGGAGGCGGCTCCAGACCCAGGACATCGCCATCCCCGGCGAGACGAGCGAACCCCAGCCCGATCTCGTCGTGCTCGCCCGGGGCGCCGAGGACGGCCCCGGGCGGCTCATCCCCGCTCCCGCCGTCACCCTGCTGGTGGAAGTGGTCTCCAAGACCAGCGTGGACCGGGACTACGGAATCAAGCGCTCCATGTACGCGGCGGGCGGGGTGCCCGCCTATCTGATCATCGACCCCATGGCAGGGCTCTGCCTGCTGCTCACCGAGCCGGCCCGCAAGGGGGAGGCCGCCGACTACCGGACGACGCGGACCACCAAATTCGGCGAGACCGCCACGCTGGAGATGCTCGGTGTCGAGCTGGACACCTCCGATTTCGAGACGCTTCCCGACATCAGGCGTCACTACCGGCCGTAACGAAGTCGATCAGCTCCTCGACCCGCCCCAGCAGCGCCGGTTCCAGGTCCTTGTACGAGTGCACCTTCGACAGGATGTGCTGCCAGGCCGCCCCCGTGTTCTCCGGCCAGCCCAGGGCGCGGCAGACGCCCGTCTTCCAGTCCTCGCCCCTCGGTACCCGCGGCCACTCCGGGATGCCCACCGAGGACGGTTTCACCGCCTCCCAGACGTCGATGTACGGGTGGCCCACCACCAGGACGTCCGCACCCGTCACCGCGCCCGCGATGCGGGACTCCTTCGAGCCGGGGACCAGGTGGTCGACCAGGACGCCCAGGCGGGCGTCCTGGGCCGGAGCGAAGTCGGCCACGACGGCGGGGAGGTCGTCGATGCCGCCCAGGTACTCCACGACCACGCCCTCGATCCGCAGGTCGTCGCCCCAGACCTTCTCGACCAGCTCGGCGTCGTGCCGGCCCTCCACGTAGATGCGGCCCGCCCGCGCGACACGGGCCCGGGCGCCCGGCACCGCGACCGAGCCCGAGGCCGTACGGGCGGGCCGGGCCGGGGCGGCGGCGGCCGAGGGGCGTACCAGCGTCACCACCCGGCCCTCCAGCAGGAAGCCGCCAGGGACCAGCGGGAAAACCCGGTGTTTGAGGAACCGGTCCTCAAGAGTCACCGTCGGGCCCTCCGCCGTCCTCTCGCAGCGGACCACCGCGCCGCAGAAGCCCGTCGACACCTCCTCGACCACCAGATCGGGATCGGCGGGGACCTCCGGCGCGGGCGTGGCCCGCTTCTTCCACGGCGGGGTCAGGTCGGGGCTGTAGCTGCGCATCCGAAGACGATAGGCCGCACCGCGCGCGGAGGCTACGACACGCCGAACCGCGCGGCCAGCGCGTCGCGTTGCGCCCGTACGAACACCGCGTCCACCACCGCCCCGTGCCCCGGCACGTACAGCGCGTCCGAGCCGCCCAGCGCGAGCAGCCGGTCCAGGGCGGCCGGCCAGTCCGACGGGACCGCGTCCGGGCCGGCCTGCGGCTCGCCGGACTCCTCGACGAGATCGCCGCAGAAGACGACCCCCGGGTAGCCCGGCGCCAGCATCGCCAGATCGTGCCCGGTGTGCCCGGGCCCCGCGTTCGCCAGCAGCACCCGCCGGCCGCCCAGGTCCAGCGTCAGCTCCCCGGCCACCACGCGCGCGGGCGGCTCCAGCAGCTGCACCGCCGCCGCCGACTCCGCCGGATCCGCGCCCTCCCGCACGGCGTCCCCGTACAGCTCCTCGCCGCCGCCGGCCAGCAGCTCAGCCATGCCGGAAGGGCCGTACACCGCCGCCCCGGGGAACGCCGCCGTACCCAGTACATGATCGAAGTGGAGATGGCTGAGTGCGACATGTGTCACGCGCCGGCCGCCGAGCAGCGACCGTACCTGCGCGTGCAGTTCGGCGCCCTCCCGGACCGACGAACCGGTGTCGAACAGCAGGACCCCGTCCTCCCCGGCCACCACGCCGACCGTCGCGTCCCAGCGCGGCAGCCGCCGTCGCCCGACCCCCGGAGCCAGCTCTTCCCACCCGTGCTCTTCCCAATGGACGTCCATACCGGGACGCTACGGGAGTCACCCGGCGCCGGTCCGGGTATTGGGCGAGGTAGCGTGGTCGGTCGCCCTTGCTAGGGGTCCGGTTCACGGCCGTACACTGGCACGGGGAGTACTGGCACTCCACATGAGCGAGTGCCAGGCAGATCCGGACGGACGACAGCTGGAGGTGTGCCGCATGCTCAGCGAACGCAGGCTTGAGGTGCTGCGCGCGATCGTCCAGGACTATGTCGGTACGGAGGAGCCCGTCGGCTCCAAGGCGCTCACCGAGCGGCACAAGCTGGGGGTCTCCCCGGCCACCGTCCGCAACGACATGGCGGTGCTGGAGGACGAGGGCTTCATCGCCCAGCCGCACACCAGCGCCGGGCGCATCCCGACCGACAAGGGCTACCGGCTCTTCGTCGACCGGCTGGCCGGCGTCAAGCCCCTGTCGCTGCCCGAGCGCCGGGCCATCCAGAACCTCCTGGACGGCGCCGTCGACCTCGACGACGTCGTGGGCCGTACGGTACGGCTGCTGGCGCAGCTGACCCGGCAGGTCGCCGTCGTCCAGTACCCCTCGCTGACCCGGTCGACGGTGCGGCACGTGGAGCTGCTCGCCCTCGCGCCCGCCCGGCTGATGCTCGTCCTGATCACGGACACCGGACGGGTCGAACAGCGCATGGTCGACTGCCCCGCGCCCTTCGGCGAGACGTCCCTCGCGGACCTGCGGGCCCGGCTCAACAGCCGGATCGTCGGACGCCGCTTCGCGGACGTCCCGCAGCTGGTGCAGGATCTGCCCGACTCCTTCGAACAGGAGGACCGCGGGACCGTCTCCACGGTGCTCGCGATCCTGCTCGAAACCCTGGTCGAGGAGACCGAGGAGCGGCTGATGATCGGCGGCACCGCCAACATCACCCGCTTCGGACACGACTTCCCTCTGACCATCCGGCCGGTGCTGGAGGCGCTGGAGGAGCATGTGGTGCTTCTCAAGCTGCTCGGCGAGGCGGCGGACCCGGGCATGACCGTACGTATCGGGCACGAGAACGCCCATGAGGGCCTCAACTCCACGTCCGTCGTCGCGGTCGGCTACGGTTCGGGCGACGAGGCAGTCGCAAAACTCGGCGTGGTCGGACCGACCCGCATGGACTACCCCGGAACGATGGGAGCGGTACGCGCAGTGGCACGTTACGTCGGACAGATCCTGGCGGAGTCGTAAGTGGCCACGGACTACTACGCCGTACTCGGCGTGCGCCGCGACGCTTCTCAGGACGAGATCAAGAAGGCATTCCGGCGGCTCGCCCGCGAGCTGCACCCGGATGTCAACCCCGATCCCAAGACGCAGGAACGCTTCAAGGAGATCAACGCCGCGTACGAGGTGTTGTCGGACCCGCAGAAGAAGCAGGTCTACGACCTCGGCGGCGACCCCCTCTCGGCGAGCGGCGGGGGCGGTGGCGCGGGCGGGTTCGGCGCGGGCGGCTTCGGCAACTTCTCCGACATCATGGACGCGTTCTTCGGT
This sequence comes from Streptomyces sp. NPDC093109, assembly GCF_040701725.1. Lineage (NCBI taxonomy): Bacteria > Bacillati > Actinomycetota > Actinomycetes > Kitasatosporales > Streptomycetaceae > Streptomyces > Streptomyces sp. NPDC093109. The sequence continues at coordinate 196,778 of NZ_JBFBEZ010000007.1, read as the reverse complement.
ACGGCGTCGCAGCGTGGCCCGCGGTCGCGCACGCGGCGCGGCCAGGACGCCATGATCCGGCTGGAGATCGACCTCAACGAGGCGGCCTTCGGCACGACCAAGGACATCCAGGTCGACACGGCCGTCGTCTGCACGACGTGCTCGGGCGAGGGCGCCGCGCCCGGCACCTCCGCCCAGACCTGTGACATGTGCCGCGGTCGCGGCGAGGTCTCGCAGGTCACCCGGTCGTTCCTCGGCCAGGTCATGACCTCGCGGCCGTGCCCGCAGTGCCAGGGCTTCGGTACGGTCGTACCGACGCCGTGCCCCGAGTGCGCCGGCGACGGACGTGTCCGCTCGCGCCGTACGCTCACGGTCAAGATCCCGGCCGGTGTCGACAACGGCACCCGGATCCAGCTCGCGGGCGAGGGCGAGGTCGGCCCCGGCGGCGGCCCCGCCGGTGATCTCTACGTCGAGATCCACGAGTTGGCGCACGCGATGTTCCAGCGGCGCGGTGACGATCTGCACTGCACGGTCACGGTCCCCATGACGGCGGCGGCGCTGGGCACGAAGTGCCCGCTGGAGACGCTGGACGGCATGGAGGACATCGACGTACGTCCCGGCACCCAGTCCGGCCAGTCGATCCCGCTGCACGGGCGCGGCATCACGCATCTGCGGGGCGGCGGCCGGGGTGACCTGATCGTGCACGTCGAGGTGATGACCCCGTCGAAGCTGGACCCGGAGCAGGAACGCCTGCTGCGGGAGCTGGCGAAGCTGCGGGGCGAGGAACGGCCCACGGGCCAGTTCCAGCCGGGGCAGCAGGGGCTGTTCTCGCGTCTCAAGGATGCGTTCAACGGGCGTTAGGCGGTCTTGTCGGCCGGGGGTCCGGGGGTGGTCCCCCGGGATGGCACCGTCAACCTGGTCAGCAGGGGTTGTTCTCGCGCCTCAAGGACGCGTTCAACGGGCGTTAGGCGGTCTTGTCGGCCGGGGGTCCGGGGGTGGTCCCCCGGGATGGCACCGTCAGCCGGGGCAGCAGGGGTTGTTCTCGCGCCTCAAGGACGCGTTCAACGGGCGCTGGGCGGGACTCGGTCGGACGCGCAGGCAGTAGTTCGTGCGAGGCGGGCCCGGGGGATTCTTCCCCCGGGCCCGCCTCGTTTTGCTGTCATATTTTCCTGTCACACGCCTGATGCGACGCCGATTCGAACCTGTCACACGGGACATGGCACGATGCGTTCATGTCCTCCGTACTGACCGATCTCTGCCGGTATCCGATCGTGCAGGCGCCCATGGCGGGCGGCGCGTCCTGCCCGCAACTCGCCGCGGCCGTCTCCGAGGCCGGCGGTCTCGGGTTCCTCGCCGCCGGGTACAAGACGGCGGACGGCATGTACGAGGAGATCAAGCAGCTCCGCGGGCTCACCTCCCAGCCCTTCGGCGTCAACCTCTTCATGCCGCAGCCGCACTACGCCGACCCCGCGGCCGTCGAGGTCTACCGCAACCAGCTCGCCGGCGAGGCCACCTGGTACGAGACGCCGCTCGGCGACCCCGAATCGGGGCGGGACGACGCCTACGAGGCCAAGCTGGCGATCCTGTTCGACGACCCCGTACCGCTCGTCTCGTTCACCTTCGGGTGCCCGACCCGCACCACCCTCGACGCCTTCGCCAAGGCCGGTACGTACACCGTCGTCACGGTGACCACCCCCGAGGAGGCCCAGGCCGCCCAGTGGGCCGGTGCCGACGCCGTCTGTGTCCAGGGCATCGAGGCCGGCGGCCACCAGGGCACGCACCGCGACGATCCGGCCACCGACGGTACGGGCATCGGGCTGCTGTCGCTGGTGGCGCAGGTCAGGGAGACCGTACAGATCCCGGTCGTCGCGGCCGGGGGCCTCATGCGCGGCGGCCAGATCGCGGCGGTCCTCGCGGCCGGCGCCGACGCGGCGCAGCTCGGTACGGCCTTCCTGGTGTGCCCCGAGTCCGGCGCCAACGCGCTGCACAAACAGGCCATGACCAACCCGCTGTTCGTACGGACCGAGCTGACCCGCGCGTTCTCGGGCCGCCCCGCCCGCGGGCTCGTCAACCGCTTCCTGCGCGAGCACGGCCCGTACGCGCCCGCCGCCTACCCGGAGGTCCACCACCTCACCTCCGGACTCCGCAAGGCCGCCGCCCGCGTGGGCGACGCGCAGGGCATGGCGCTGTGGGCCGGACAGGGCCACAGGATGGCCCGCGAACTGCCCGCCGGAGAGCTGATCGAGCTGCTCCTCACCGAACTCGACGAGGGCCGCGGCCAGTTGACACACGGAGCGTACGGACCGGGGAGCGCCGCGTGACCGCGCCCGTCTTCGTCGTCGACCACTTCGACGCCGGGAGCGGCGGGCGGTACGTACTGGAAGGCGCCGAGGGACGGCACGCCGTCTCCGTGAAGCGGATGCGGCCCGGCGAGGACGTCATCCTGACCAACGGCACCGGAATGTGGGCCGATTGCGTCGTCCTGGACACCGAGGGCAAGGACCGGCTGATCGTCCAGCTCGACTCGGTGTCCGAGGAGGCGCCGGAGACCCCGCACATCACCGTCGTCCAGGCGCTGCCCAAGGGTGACCGGGGCGAGGTGGCCGTCGAGACGATGACCGAGACCGGCGTGGACGCCGTCGTCCCGTGGGCGGCCTCGCGCTGCATCACGCAGTGGAAGGGTGACCGGGGCGCCAGAGCGCTCGCCAAATGGCGCGCCACCGCGCGCGAGGCGGGCAAGCAGTCGCGGCGGGTGCGGTTCCCCGAGATCGCGGGTGCGATGAGTACGAAGCAGGTCGCCGCGCTGCTGGCGACGGCGGACTTCGCGGGCGTGCTGCACGAGGACCGGGACGCCGACAGCGAGGCGCTGGCCGTGGCCGAACTGCCCACCGAGGGCTCGATCGTGCTGGTCGTCGGGCCCGAAGGCGGCGTGTCCCCCGAGGAGTTGGCGGCCTTCGCGGCGGCGGGCGCCCGGCCGTACCGGCTGGGCCACAGTGTGCTGCGTACCTCCACCGCCGGTACGGCGGCGACCGTGCTGGTGATGGCCCGCACCGGCCGCTGGTCCTGACCGGCCGCCGGTCCTGACCGCGGGGGAGCGGTGGGCCGCCGCGCGGCCGATAGCATGCCCCCGTACGGAATCCGATCATCAGCATCCGGTCATCAGCATTCGACCATCAGCCGCGCCGAGTCGAGGAGGCCCGTGCCATGGCGGGAGAACCACAGGGCGACTGCCTGTTCTGCAAGATCGTTTCGGGGGACGTGCCGGCCACGCTCGTCCGCTCGACGGAGACGACCGTCGCCTTCCGGGACATAAACCCCCAGGCGCCCACCCACATTCTCGTCATTCCCCGCGCGCACTACCCGGACGCGGGCAGCCTCGCCGCCGCCGAGCCGCTGATCGCCGCCGACGTGCTGCGCGAGGCCGCCGCCGTGGCGGCCGACGAGGGCGCCGACAGCAGCGGCTACCGGATCGTGTTCAACACCGGCGCCGGCGCGGGCCAGACCGTCTTCCACGCGCACGCCCACGTCCTGGCCGGCCGCGGCCTCAACTGGCCGCCCGGATAGCGGGCGCGGTCGTGTCCGTACGCGAACTGGTCGTGCTGGGCACCGCCAGCCAGGTGCCCACCCGGCACCGCAACCACAACGGCTATCTGCTCCGCTGGGACGGCGAGGGCCTGCTCTTCGACCCGGGCGAGGGCACCCAGCGCCAGATGCTGCGCGCGGGGGTCGCCGCGCACGACATCAACCGGATCTGTGTCACGCACTTCCACGGCGACCACTCGCTCGGACTCGCCGGAGTCGTCCAGCGCATCAACCTCGACCGGGTGCCGCACGAGATCACCGCGCACTACCCGGCGAGCGGACAGCGCTTCTTCGAACGGCTGCGGTACGCCACGGCCTACCGGGAAACCGTCGAGCTGACCGAGGCGCCCGTCCGCCGCGACGGTGTCCTGGCGCGCACCGCGTCGTACACGCTGGAGGCGCACAAGCTCTCCCACCCCGTCGAGTCGTACGGCTACCGGCTGGTCGAGCCCGACGGGCGCCGGATGGACCCGGCGCGGCTGGCCGCGCACGGGATCGCCGGGCCCGACGTCGGACGGCTCCAGCGCGAGGGCACGCTGAACGGCGTCACGCTCGACGAGGTCAGCGAGGCGCGCCGGGGGCAGCGCTTCGCGTTCGTCATGGACACCCGGCTCTGCGACGGGGTGCACGCCCTGGCCGACGGGTGCGATCTGCTGGTCATCGAGTCCACGTTCCTCGACGAGGACGAGCGGCTGGCCACCGAGCACGGCCATCTGACGGCGGGCCAGGCCGCGCGGGCGGCGCGGGACGCGGGCGTGGCACATCTGGTGCTGACGCACTTCTCGCAGCGGTACGGCGACCCCGGGGAGTTCGAGCGGCAGGCACGCGCGGCGGGCTTCACGGGCGAACTGACGGTCGCGGCCGACCTCGTACGGGTGCCGCTGCCCAAGCGCTCCCGCTGAGCACCCCCGCTGAGCGCGCCGGGTGTCCGACGGGACCCGGCGGGATCGGGCAGACTGTCCGGATCCGCACGCGACCGGGAGCCCGCCGTGATCACACCCAACGGAGACCCGCTGGACCGAGACCCGCTGGACGGGGACTCGCTCGACGGGGATCCGCTGCACCTCCTCACCGGAGATGTGGACCACACCGCCCACATCGATCCGCTGCGCGCCCTGCGCGCCCCGGACGACCCGGAGTGCGACGTCTACCTCACCGGCACGGTCTTCCTCGACATCATCTTCACCGGGCTGGACAGCGCCCCGGTGCGCGGCACCGAGTCCTGGGCGCGCGGCATGGGGTCCAGCCCCGGCGGGATCGCCAACATGGCCACCGCGCTGGCCCGGCTCGGGCTGCGCACCTCGCTCTCCGCCGCCTTCGGCGACGACCACTACGGCGAGTACTGCTGGGACGCGCTCGCCCAGGGCGAGGGCATCGACCTCTCCCGGTCGCGTACGGTGTCCGGCTGGCACTCGCCCGTCACCGTCTCCATGGCGTACGAGGGCGAGCGGACCATGGTGTCGCACGGCCACGAGGCGCCGCCGCCCGAGGGCGCCCTGCCCGAATGCCCGCCCCGCGCGCGTGCCGCCGTCGCCGCGCTGACGCCCGGCCGCCGCGACGAGTGGATCGCCGCCTCGGCGCGGCACGGCACCCGGATCTTCGCGGATGTCGGCTGGGACGACACCGGCCGCTGGGACCTGGCGGGGCTGGCCGATCTGGAGCACTGCGAGGCCTTCCTGCCCAACGCGGAGGAGGCCATGCGCTACACCCGCACGGAGTGCCCCAGGGCCGCCGCCCGGCTGCTCGCGGAGCGCGTGCCGGTCGCCGTCGTCACCCTGGGCTCGGAGGGCGCGTACGCGGTGGACGGGGCCACCGGCGAGACCGCCGAGGTGCCGGCGATCGCCGTGGAGGCCCTCGACCCGACGGGCGCGGGCGATGTCTTCGTCGCCGGATTCGTCACCGGCACGCTGGCCGGCTGGCCGCTCGCGGACCGGCTGGCCTTCGCCGGGCTGACCGCCGCGCTCTCCGTCCAGGAGTTCGGCGGCTCGCTCTCCGCGCCCGGCTGGACGGAGATCGCGGCCTGGTGGAGCCATGTACGCGGAGTATCCGACCAGGATCCGGCGGCCCTGCGCCGCTACGGCTTCCTGCCGGAGCTGCTGCCCGCGCCGACCCGGCCGTGGCCGCTGCGCCGGGCCGTGCCGACGATCGGCTTCGGCCGCTCGGCCTGAGCGGCGGGTCCCGTCTCCCCGTCGTCTCCCGGAGTCTCCCAGTCGTCTCCCCGTCGTCTGCCGCCGTCTCCCGCCGCCGTACTTCGCCCACGGCGCAAGGAAAAACACTGGGGCGTTGTCAGTGCGGAGTCGTAGGCTGGTAGCTCAGAGGTTGTCGAGCAGCGAGAACCCTGCAACGGGAGGTATGTGCAGGCCACAGCGCCGGCCCATGACTCAGACACCTACAGTCCAGACCCCCGCCCCCGACCCGGCCCCCGCCTCCGCACAGGCCCGGTTCACCGTCCCCGCCAAGCACCCCATGGTCATGATCCTCGGATCGGGGGACGCGCTGCTCCGCGTGGTCGAGAAGGCGTTCCCGGCGGTGGACATCCACGTCAGGGGAAACGAGATCAGCGCGTCGGGCAGCGCCGCCGAGGTCGCGCTCGTACAGCGCCTGTTCGACGAGATGATGCTGGTGCTCCGCACCGGTCAGCCGATGACGGAGGACGCAGTGGAACGTTCCATCGCCATGCTCAGGGCGAGCGAGAACGGCGGTGCGGACGGTCCCGAGACCCCCGCCGACGTCCTCACGCAGAACATCCTGTCCAGCCGGGGCCGCACGATCCGCCCCAAGACGCTCAACCAGAAGCGGTACGTCGACGCGATCGACAAGCACACGATCGTCTTCGGCATCGGCCCCGCCGGTACGGGCAAGACCTATCTGGCCATGGCCAAGGCGGTCCAGGCGCTCCAGTCCAAGCAGGTCAGCCGGATCATCCTGACCCGGCCCGCCGTCGAGGCCGGCGAGCGGCTCGGCTTCCTGCCCGGCACGCTCTACGAGAAGATCGACCCGTATCTGCGCCCGCTCTACGACGCCCTGCACGACATGCTCGACCCCGACTCGATCCCGCGCCTGATGGCGGCGGGCACGATCGAGGTGGCCCCGCTGGCCTATATGCGCGGCAGGACGCTCAATGATGCTTTCATCATCCTGGATGAGGCGCAGAACACCAGCACGGAACAGATGAAGATGTTCCTGACGCGCCTCGGCTTCGACTCGAAGATCGTCATCACCGGCGACGTCACCCAGGTCGACCTCCCCGGCGGCACCAAGAGCGGGCTGCGCCAGGTCCAGGACATCCTGGACGGCGTCGACGACGTGCACTTCTCCCGGCTCACGTCGCAGGATGTCGTACGGCACAAGCTCGTCGGCCGTATCGTCGACGCGTACGAGAAGTACGACAACGAAAACGGGAAGTAGAGCCAGAGCGCACCATGTCGATCGACGTCAACAACGAGTCAGGTACCGAGGTCGACGAGCAGGCGATCCTCGACATCGCCCGCTACGCGCTCACCCGGATGCGTATCCACCCGCTCTCCGAGCTGTCGGTGATCGTGGTGGACGAGGCGGCCATGGAGCAGCTGCACATCCAGTGGATGGATCTGCCGGGCCCCACGGATGTCATGTCCTTCCCGATGGACGAGCTGCGCCCGCCGGTCAAGGACGACGAGGAGCCCCCGCAGGGGCTCCTCGGTGACATCGTGCTCTGCCCGGAGGTCGCCAAGCGGCAGGGCGAGGAGGCCCCGACGCAGCACTCGATGGACGAGGAACTGCAACTCCTCACCGTGCACGGCGTGCTGCACCTCCTCGGGTACGACCACGAAGTCCCGGACGAGAAGGCCGAGATGTTCGGCCTCCAGGCCGCGATCGTCGACGGCTGGCGGGCGGAGCACGGGCTCACCGGTCCGTCCCCCGCGCCCACGGTCTCGTGACCGCGCAGCTGATCGTCGGCGCCGTCGCCCTGGTGGTCGTCGCCTGGCTGGCGGCGTCCGCCGAGGCGGGCCTCGCCCGGGTCTCCAGCTTCCGGGCCGCCGAGGCCGTGCGCTCCGGGCGCCGGGGCGCGGCGAAGCTCGCCCAGGTCGCCGCCGACCCGACGCGCTACCTCAACGTGGCGCTGCTCGTACGGGTCGCCTGCGAGATGGCGGCCGGAGTGCTCGTCACCTACGTCTGCCTGGAGGAGTTCGGGGAGACCTGGGCGGCGCTCCTCGTCGCCATCTGCGTGATGGTCCTCGTCTCGTATGTCGCGGTGGGCGTCTCGCCGCGCACCATCGGCCGCCAGCACCCGCTGAACACGGCCACGGCGTCCGCGTACGTACTGCTGCCGCTGGCCAGGGTGATGGGCCCGGTCCCGCAGCTGCTGATCCTCCTCGGCAACGCGCTCACGCCGGGAAAGGGCTTCCGCAAGGGCCCGTTCGCCAGCGAGGCCGAACTGCGCGCGATGGTCGACCTCGCCGAGTCGGAGTCGCTCATCGAGGACGAGGAGCGCCGGATGGTGCACTCCGTCTTCGAGTTGGGCGACACGCTCGTGCGGGAAGTGATGGTGCCGCGCACGGACCTGGTCTCCATCGAGCGCTCCAAGACGATCCGTCAGGCGCTCACGCTCGCACTGCGCTCCGGCTTCTCCCGGATCCCGGTCACCGGGGAGAACGAGGACGACATCGTCGGCATCGTCTACCTCAAGGACCTCGCCAGGAAGACCCATATCAACCGGGACTCCGAAGCCGATCTGGTCTCCACCGCGATGCGGCCCGCCGCCTTCGTCCCCGACACGAAGAACGCGGGCGACCTGCTGCGCGAGATGCAGCAGGACCGCAGCCATGTCGCCGTCGTCATCGACGAGTACGGCGGCACGGCCGGCATCGTCACCATCGAGGACATCCTGGAGGAGATCGTCGGCGAGATCACCGACGAGTACGACCGCGAACTGCCGCCCGTCGAGGAGCTGGGCGACGGCTCGTACCGGGTCACGGCCCGGCTGGACATCGGCGACCTTGGGGAGCTGTTCGGGCTCGACGAGTACGACGACGAGGATGTCGAGACGGTCGGCGGGCTGCTCGCCAAGGCGCTGGGCCGGGTCCCGATCGCCGGGGCCAGCGCCCAGGTCGAGCTGCCCGACGGACGCACGCTGCGGCTGACGGCCGAGTCCCCGGCGGGCCGCCGCAACAAGATCGTCACGGTGCTGGCCGAACCGGTACGGGAGGAGGCGCCCGCCCCGTGACGGCGAACGACTCCCTGACGGCGCCCCGGATCGTCGCGTACTGCCTCGGGCTGAACGGAACGTCCGAGGACACCCCGTTCCCGCGCAACCCGGAGCTCACGGTCTTCAAGGTCGGCGGCAAGATCTTCGCGTTCTGCGCGCTCGGCGAACTGCCGCTGAAGATCTCCCTCAAGTGCGACCCGGACGACGCGCTCCGGCTCCGCGAGGCGCATCCGGCGGTCGTCCCCGGCTGGCACCTCAACAAACGCCACTGGAACACGGTGACGGTCGGCGAACTGCCGGCGCGGATGGTGCGCGAGCTGATCGAGGACTCGTACGACCTGGTGGTGGCGGGCCTGCCGAAGGCGGAACGCCTCCGGCTCGACCGGCCCTGACGGCACGGGGGCCGCGCGCCGGTCCGGCCCTGACGGCACGCGGGGGCCGTGCGCCGCTTCGGCCGTACGGGCCGAGGTCCGACGCGGCCGGTCGAGGCGGACCCGTCGGACCACGCACGGACCTCAGACCGTACGGGCGAACCGGCCACGCAGCCCGCAGCCCGGAGTTCGCCCGGCTCTGGGAGCGGCGGGACGTCCGGCCGGCCGGGCCGGTCTGCAAGGAGCTGGTGCATCCGGTCGTCGGCGCGCTGCATCTGGAGTCCACGCAGCTGCGGATCCCCGGCCCGGCCCGGCCTCACCGTCGTCCTGCACAACGCGCTGCCCGAGGCGGACACGGCGGCGAAGCTGATCCGGCCGGCGTCGCCGGAGGGCCGGCGCGGCTCGATGTACCCGGTCGCCGGCTGACGAACCCTCAGTCCCTCCGGACCCTCTGCGGGGCCGCCGCGCGGGCTGCCTATGCTCGGCACATGACGCAGAGCACCGACCCCGGCCTCGACCCCGAGGACCGCAAGATCATCACCCTCGCGCGCAGCGCCCGCGCCCGCAACGGCGTCCCGGAGGGGGCGGCCGTACGGGACGACACCGGGCGTACGTATGTCGCCGGCACCGTCGAGCTGCCCTCCCTCCGGCTCAGCGCGCTGCGCACCGCGGTCGCCATGGCCGTGGCCAGCGGCGCCACCTCGCTGGAGGCCGCGGCGGTCGTCACGGCCGCGGGAGCGGTGCCGGACGAGGACCTGGCCGCCGTACGCGACCTGGGAGGCCCCGGCACGCCCGTCCTGGTGGCGGGCCCGGACGGCACACCGACGCGCACGGTGACGGCGGGCTGACGCCGCACCCCCGGTGACGGGTGACCGGTGACGGGTTCCCGGGGCCGCCGGAGGGCTGCCCCGGGCGGCTCCGGCGGGGCACCTGGTAGGCGGCGGGTGAACGATCGGGGAGAATGGGCGCCATGAGCGCTCGTACCTCGTCTCCCGAGACTTCTCCCGAGACAGCCGAAACCCCCCACCGGGCCGGTTTCGCCTGCTTCGTCGGTCGCCCCAACGCGGGCAAGTCCACCCTCACGAACGCTCTGGTCGGCCAGAAGGTGGCCATCACCTCGAACCGGCCGCAGACCACCCGGCACACCGTCCGCGGCATCGTGCACCGTCCCGAGGCGCAGCTGATCCTGGTCGACACCCCGGGCCTCCACAAGCCGCGCACGCTGCTCGGCGAGCGGCTGAACGATGTCGTACGCACGACATGGGCCGAGGTCGACGTGATCGGCTTCTGTCTGCCCGCGAACGAGAAGCTCGGCCCCGGCGACCGGTTCATCATCAAGGAACTGGCCGCGATCAGGAAGACGCCCAAGGTCGCCGTCGTCACCAAGACGGACCTGGTCGACTCCAAGACCCTGGCGGAACAGCTCATCGCGATCGACCAGATCGGCCGGGAGCTCGGCATGGAGTGGGCGGAGATCGTGCCCGTCTCCGCGGTCGGCGACCAGCAGGTCGGCCTGCTCGCGGACCTCCTGGTCCCGCTGCTCCCGCAGAGCCCGCCGCTCTACCCGGAGGGCGACCTCACGGACGAGCCGGAGCAGGTCATGGTGGCCGAGCTGATCCGCGAGGCGGCGCTGGAGGGCGTACGGGACGAGCTGCCGCACTCGATCGCGGTCGTGGTCGAGGAGATGATCCCGCGCGAGGACCGCCCGGCGGACAGGCCGCTCCTGGACATCCACGCGAACGTCTACATCGAACGCCCCAGCCAGAAGGGCATCATCATCGGCCCCAAGGGCAAGCGCCTCAAGGAGGTCGGGACGAAGTCCCGCAAGCACATCGAGGCGCTCCTGGGCACACCGGTCTTCCTCGACCTGCATGTCAAGGTCGCGAAGGACTGGCAGCGCGACCCCAAGCAGCTGCGCAAGCTGGGCTTCTGAGCGAACCCCGGTCCGACGGCCGGAGGCCGGCGCAGCTGCGCGAAGCCGGTGAGGCCCCCTGGGGCCGAGGCTCGCGAGTGCGGCGGTGGGGGAGGGGTCCCGAGCAGCTGCGCAAGCTGGGCTTCTGAGCGAACCCCGGTCCGACGGCCGGAGGCCGGCGCAGCTGCGCGAAGCCGGTGAGGCTCCCTGGGGCCGAGGCTCGCGAGTGCGGCGGTGGGGGAGGGGCCCCGAGCAGCTGCGCAAGCTGGGCTTCTGAGCGAACCCGGTCCGGGGTCCCCGGACCGGCGGACGGAGGCCGGGGGCCCACAGCCCCCAGCTCCGTTACGCGCCCTCTTTGAGGACCCGCGAGATCAGTGCGCGCTGTGCGTCCGTCAGGCCGGGGTCCGCGCAGTGGAACGTGTGGTCGTCGATCGTGATCCGGTAGCTGAAGCCGTCCGGCACACCCCGTGGCGCGGTGTCCTGACCGCCGGTCATGGCGTGCTCGGCCAGCTCCCGCCAGGTCTCGGCATCGGGCAGGCCCGTGGTGTCCACCTCGGACCTGCGCTCGATGCCCGCGAAGCCGCCCGTACGCCGTACTTGGATACGCATGGTCCTGTTCTAGTACGTGGAGGGCGGTGACGGCTATTCCACGGCCACCCCGACCTGGGACCACGCCTTGGTCACGGCCTCCAGCTCCGCCGCGTCGCCGTAGCGCGCCCGCGCCGCCGCGACGGTCAGCCGCGCGAATTCGTTGAAGTCCGCGTCGACCGCCAGCTCGCCGCCGGTCAGCACGTCGTACCAGACCTGGCCCGCCCGCTCCCACGCCTTGCCGCCCAGCCGGGTGGCGAACAGATAGAACGCGTGGTTCGGAATGCCGGAGTTGATGTGGACCCCGCCGTTGTCCCGGCTCGTCCGGACGTAGTTCTCCATGGTCGCCGGCTGCGGGTCCTTGCCGAGGGCCGGGTCGTCGTACGCCGTGCCCGGGGCCTTCATGGAGCGCAGCGCGACCCCGTTGACGCCGGGGGCCAGCAGGCCCTCGCCGATCAGCCAGTCGGCCTGGTCGGCGGTCTGGTCCAGGATGCGCTGCTTGACCAGCACGCCGAAGACGTCCGACACCGACTCGTTGAGCGCGCCGGGCTGGCCGAAGTAGGCCAGGTTGGCGGTGTACTGGGTGAGGCCGTGGGCCAGCTCGTGGCCGATCACGTCGACCGGGATGGTGAAGTCGAGGAAGATCTGGCCGTCCCCGTCGCCGAACACCATCTGGTCGCCGTCCCAGAAGGCGTTGTTGTAGTCGCGGCTGTAGTGGACGCTGGCGTTCAGCGGCAGCCCGGCACCGTCCAGCGAGTCGCGTCCGTACGCGCTCAGCAGCAGCTCGAACGTGGCGCCGAGCCCGGCGTACGCGCGGTTGACGGTGGCGTCCTGGCCGGGCGGGGAGCCCTCGCCGCGTACCTTCTTGCCCGGCAGCGAGGTCCGGTGGCCGCAGTCGTAAATGGTGCGGTGGGGCTCGCCGGAGGCGGCGGGCGTGCCGTCCTCCGCGGGGGCGTCCGGCGCGCGCGTGCCGATGACCGTGGTCAGCCGGCGGCGGGTGCGCTGGGCGGAGTCCGCCTCCAGGGTCCGGCGGGCGGGCCCGGAGACCGCGGGGTCCTCGGCCTGCGCCAGCTTGTCGAGGACATGAGGCGGCACAATGGTGCAGAAAACGGGAGCGATGTCGGTGTCGGTGGCGGGAGCGAGGGTGGCGTCCATACGGCCCAATGTGGCACTCCGTGGAGCCCGTGTCACCCATTGCGACCAAGGTTGCTGAAATGGAGTGATCTCGCGCCGTTCGGCGATTAAAACGTGACTCTCCGTGCGGGGCGCGCGTGAGTCGTTCGCGGTTCCGCCCGCCGGTCCCGCATGCTGATACGGAACCGCGCGGACGGCGTGCCTCCGCTAGGCTGCGGAACATCATGCGTATCGGGCTGCTTCTCCTTAGCTGCCGCGGCGAGGGCCTGTAGTCGTAGGCCGACCCCCTCCCCGCGGAGTCTGGCGTTGCGGTGAACACGTCCCGTCGGCCGTCCCAGCGGACACACGAGGAGCCCTGCGCAATGTCTGACACTTCTTCCGTCGGTCGCCCCACGCCCATCACCAGCGCGACCCACACCCAGCGGCCGTCCGGGATGCCGATCCACAAATACGGCTCCTACGAGGCCGTCGCCATCCCCGACCGCACCTGGCCCGAGCAGCGGATCACCGCCGCTCCCCGCTGGCTCTCCACCGATCTGCGCGACGGCAACCAGGCGCTGATCGACCCCATGTCGCCCGCCCGCAAGCGCGAGATGTTCGACCTGCTGGTCCGCATGGGCTACAAGGAGATCGAGGTCGGCTTCCCGGCCTCCGGCGAGACCGACTTCGCGTTCGTACGGTCGATCATCGAAGAGGGCGCCATCCCGGAGGACGTGACGATCTCCGTCCTCACCCAGGCGCGCGAAGAGCTGATCGAGCGCACGGTCGAGGCCCTGCGCGGCGCCCACCGCGCGACCGTGCACCTCTACAACGCCACCGCCCCCACCTTCCGCCGCGTTGTCTTCCGCGGCACGAAGGAGCAGGTCAAGCAGATCGCCGTGGACGGTACCCGGCTGGTGATGGAGTACGCGGAGAAGATCCTCGGCCCCGAGACGGTCTTCGGCTACCAGTACAGCCCGGAGATCTTCACCGACACCGAGCTGGACTTCGCCCTGGAGGTCTGCGAGGCCGTCATGGACGTCTGGCAGCCGGAGGCCGGCCGCGAGATCATCCTCAATCTGCCCGCCACCGTGGAGCGCTCCACCCCGTCCACGCACGCGGACCGCTTCGAGTGGATGTCGCGGAACCTGTCGCGGCGCGAGCACGTCTGCCTCTCCGTCCACCCGCACAACGACCGCGGCACGGCCGTCGCCGCCGCCGAACTGGCGCTGATGGCCGGCGCCGACCGCGTCGAGGGCTGCCTGTTCGGCCAGGGCGAGCGCACCGGCAACGTCGACCTGGTGACGCTGGGCATGAACCTCTTCTCGCAGGGTGTCGACCCGCAGATCGACTTCTCGCAGATCGACGAGATCCGCCGTACCAGCGAGTACTGCAACCAGATGGAGATCCACCCGCGCCACCCCTACGCGGGCGATCTGGTCTACACGTCCTTCTCCGGCTCCCACCAGGACGCCATCAAGAAGGGCTTCGACGCCCGCGAGGCCGACGCCGCCGCGCAGGGCAAGTCCCTCGACGAGATCGAGTGGGCCGTACCGTACCTGCCGATCGACCCGAAGGACGTCGGCCGCTCCTACGAGGCGGTCATCCGCGTCAACTCGCAGTCCGGCAAGGGCGGTATCGCGTACGTCCTGAAGAACGACCACAAGCTGGACCTGCCGCGCCGCATGCAGATCGAGTTCTCCCGGATCATTCAGGCCAAGACCGACGCCGAGGGCGGCGAGGTCACGCCCGGCCAGATCTGGTCGGTCTTCCAGGACGAGTACCTGCCCAACCCGGACAACGCCTGGGGCCGGATCCAGCTCCGCTCCGGCCAGACCACGACCGACACGGACGGCCGGGACACGCTGACCGTACAGGCCGTGGTGGACGGTACGGAGACCACGCTCACCGGCACCGGCAACGGTCCGATTTCGGCCTTCTTCGAGGCGCTGGCCACTGTCGGGATCGACGCCCGGCTGCTGGACTACCAGGAGCACACGATGAGCGAGGGCGCGAGCGCGCAGGCCGCCTCGTACATCGAATGCGCCATCGACGGCAAGGTTCTGTGGGGCATCGGAATCGACGCGAACACCACGCGTGCCTCGCTCAAGGCAGTCATCTCCGCGGTCAACCGCGCGACCCGCTGACCTCGGTCGACCCTCCGCGTCTCCGGCTTCGCCTCAGGAACCCCGTCCGCCACACCGGTGGGCGGGGTTCGGCCATGTCGTGGCGATCTCACGCCGCGGTGCTGACGCCACCTCCAAGATGTGGCTAACATCACGTCAACGCGGCAATGATGCCGGAGCGTTACGGAGGTGCGCGACGTGCTGCCAACCCAACGACCGAGCGGCTGGAAACAGCGCGTCTGCGGCACCCGGACGTCGTGGAGCACCGTCGGCGACGGAGAGTTCTTCTGCCCCGACTGCGGGGGCGACCGCAACTACCGCCGCCGCACCGGCCGTCGCCGCTTCACCGTGCTCGGAATCCCGCTGCTCTCGCGCGGGGTCGCAGGGCCGGTGGTCGAATGCGCGGCCTGCCACGCCCACTTCGGCATGGACGTCCTCGACCACCCCACCACCATCCGCTTCTCCGCGATGCTCCGCGACGCCGTCCACACCGTCGCCCTCGCCGTCCTCGCGGCCGGCGGCACCTCGTCCCGTACGGTCAGGGAGACCGCCGTGCTGACCGTGCGCGCGGCCGGATTCGAGGACTGTACGGAGGACCGGCTGACGGACCTCGTCGACGCGCTCGCGGCGGACACCGGCCGCTTCCTCGCCGAACCGGGCCCGTGCGGCGCGGCGCTCGCCATCGAGCTGCACGAGGCACTGGAGCCGCTGGCGCCCCATCTGGCCCCGGCGGGCCGGGAGTCGATCCTGCTCCAGGGCGCGAGGATCGCACTGGCCGACGGCGCGTACAGCCCGCCGGAGCGCGAAGTGCTGTCCACGGTCGGCGGCGCGCTCCAACTGCGCGCGGCCGACACGGAGCGGCTGCTGCTGGCGGCGTCGGGGACGCCGTCCTGAGAGCGGGGGCGGGGCGGTGTGGTCCTCGCAGACCTCCGGGCCGCTCTCCGGGGTGGGTGCGGTGACGGAGCCGTCGGCCGCTACGCGGTAGCCGGCCGCGCTCGCGTCGGCCAGGACGTGGTTCAGCCGCTCCTGGTGGGCCAGGGTCATGTCCAGAACGCGCCGGTGCCGCCGATCGGCATCGCCGCCATGCCGTTGCCGTCGCTCTCCGCGTGCTGTCCGTCACGTACCGCCGTGACCGTGGCGAGAGAGCCGGGCACCGCCTCGCCGTGCGCGTGCGGGACAATGAAGTCCATGAGTCTGTTCCGGGACGACGGCGTTGTGCTGCGCACCCAGAAGCTCGGTGAGGCCGACCGCATCATCACGCTTCTGACCCGCGGCCATGGCCGCGTCCGCGCCGTCGCCCGGGGGGTGCGGCGGACGAAGTCGAAGTTCGGGGCACGGCTGGAGCCGTTCTCGCATGTCGATGTGCAGTTCTTCGCACGCGGGAGTGAACTCGTGGGACGCGGGCTGCCGCTCTGCACCCAGAGCGAGACCATCGCTCCGTACGGTGGCGGCATCGTGACCGACTACGCCCGCTACACCGCGGGCACCGCCATGCTGGAGACCGCCGAGCGGTTCACGGATCATGAGGGCGAGCCGGCCGTGCAGCAGTATCTGCTGCTCGTCGGCGGGCTGCGCACGCTCGCCCGGGGGGAGCACGCGCCCCATCTGATCCTGGACGCCTTCCTGCTCCGCTCACTCGCGGTCAACGGGTACGCGCCGAGCTTCGACGACTGCGCGAAGTGCGGGCTGGCGGGCCCCAATCGCTTCTTCTCCGTGGCGGCGGGCGGCGTCGTGTGCGGCGACTGCCGGGTGCCCGGGAGCGTCGTACCCTCTGCTGAGGCCGTCGGACTGCTCAGCGCGCTGCTGACCGGTGACTGGGGGACGGCCGACGCGTGCGAGGCGCGGCATGTCAGGGAGGGCAGCGGGCTGGTGTCCGCCTATCTGCACTGGCACTTGGAGCGCGGTCTGCGCTCGCTCAGATATGTGGAGAAGAGTTAGGCCGGGACTCGGGCGATCCGTTGGTGGGTCCCGTCCGGCTGTGACGAAAGAGGAGACGAGAGCGCATGGCACGACGCGGAATCCTGGGGCGTTCCCGCCGCGAGTACAAGACGCCGGAGCCGCACCCCTCCGGTGCCGTTCCGCCCAAGATCCAGAGCGAGCTGGTGCCCAAGCACGTGGCCGTCGTCATGGACGGGAACGGCCGCTGGGCCAAGGAGCGTGGTCTGCCGCGTACGGAGGGGCACAAGGTCGGCGAGGGCGTCGTCCTCGATGTGCTCAAGGGCTGTCTGGAGATGGGCGTCAAGAACCTGTCCCTGTACGCCTTCTCCACCGAGAACTGGAAGCGGACGCCCGACGAGGTGCGCTTCCTGATGAACTTCAACCGCGATGTCATCCGCCGTCGCCGTGACGAGATGGACGAGCTGGGGATCCGGATCCGCTGGGTCGGCCGGATGCCCAAGATGTGGAAGTCGGTCGTCCAGGAGCTCCAGGTCGCACAGGAGCAGACCAAGGACAACGACGCCATGACGCTCTACTTCTGCGTCAACTACGGCGGCCGTGCGGAGATCGCCGACGCGGCGCAGGCGCTCGCGCGGGACGTGGCCGCGGGGAAGCTGGACCCGGCGAAGGTCAACGAGAAGACCTTCGCCAAGTACCTGTACTACCCGGACATGCCGGACGTCGATGTCTTCCTGCGCCCCAGCGGCGAGCAGCGCACATCCAACTACCTGATCTGGCAGAGCAGTTACGCGGAGATGGTCTTCCAGGACGTGCTGTGGCCGGACTTCGACCGGCGCGATCTGTGGCGGGCCTGCCTGGAGTTCGCCTCCCGGGACCGGCGGTTCGGCGGCGCGCTGCCCAACCAGGACTCCCTGGTGGACATCCAGGAGCAGGACGAGATGGCGGGCGAGGGGCGGGGCTGAGCGGCGTATCCGCGTCGCGTGGAGAGGAGAGGTCCCGGCGTCTGACGTCCGGGACCGCTCCTGCTGACCGCAGGTTGTAGCCGCGGGTCAGTTCTTCGCGGATCTCTTCGCGTTCTCGGCGCACGCCGCGCACTCCGCGCACGTGCCGAAGATCTCCACCGTGTGGGCCACCGCCACATAGCCGTGCTGCGCCGCGATCGTCTCGGCCCACTGTTCCACCGCGGGCCCCTCCACCTCGACGGCCTTGCCGCAGACCCGGCAGACCAGATGGTGATGGTGGTCGCCGGTGGAGCAGCGCCGGTAGACCGACTCGCCGTCGTTCGTCCGCAGTACGTCGACCTCACCCGCGTCGGCGAGGGACTGGAGGGTGCGGTAGACCGTGGTCAGACCGACCGAGTCACCGCGGTGCTTGAGCATGTCGTGAAGCTCCTGCGCACTGCGGAACTCGTCCACCTCGTCGAGCGCCGCCGCCACCGCGGCACGCTGGCGGGTCGATCGGCCGCGTACGGGGGCCGCGCTTGATCCACTGCTGGGCGCAGTCGTCACAGGTGCCTCCTTGCCTCTGCCCGTCGTATCCGTCGGGCGTTACCCGCTTACGTCGGGCCATTCTGCCAGCGCTCGCGCTCAGACCGTTACCTCGTCCACCTCGTCCGAGGGGCGTCGCGCGGCCGGTACGTCCATGGTCGCTCCGTCCGCGGCCCCGGCCGCCGCCTCCGAGGCGCGCAGTGCGCGGGCGCGGCGTCCGGCCACCGGCGCGGCGAGCGCGGTCAGCAGGACGAAGACGCCGATCGCGATCAGTACGATCGTCGCTCCGGGCGGTACGTCCTGGTAGTACGAGGTGACCGTGCCGGCCAGCGTCACGCCCGTACCGATCACGACCGCGAGCACGAACGTCACCGCGAACGACCGTGTGATCTGCTGCGCCGCCGCCACCGGCACCACCATCAGCGCGCTGACCAGCAGCAGGCCCACCACCCGCATGGCGACCGTCACCGTCACCGCCGCCGTCACGGCGATCAGCAGGTTCAGGGTCCGCACCGGCAGTCCGGTGACCCGGGCGAACTCCTCGTCCTGGCTGATCGCGAAGAGCTGCCGCCGCAGTCCGACCGTCACCAGCATCACGAAGGCGGCGAGCAGCGAGATCGCGGTCACGTCGGACGGTGAGACCGTCGACAGGGAGCCGAAGAGATACGTGCTGAGGTTGGCGTTGGAGCCGTTCGGCGCGAGGTTGATCAGCAGGACGCCGCCCGCCATGCCGCCGTAGAAGAGCATCGCCAGCGCGATGTCGCCGCGCGCGCGGCCGTACGCCCTGATCAGCTCCATGGTGATGGCGCCGGCCACCGAGACCAGCGTGGCCATCCATATCGGGCTCCAGGACAGCAGGAAGCCGAGGCCGACCCCGGTCATCGCGACATGGCCGATGCCGTCGCCCATCAGGGCCTGGCGGCGCTGGACGAGGTAGATGCCGACGGCGGGGGCGGTGATGCCGACCAGGACGGCGGCGATCAGCGCCCGCTGCATGAACGCGGTCTCGAGGATTTCCATGGTCAGGTCAGCTCAGCTCAGCAGTCCGGTACGGAGCGGCACGCCGGCCGCATGGGGATGGACGTGGTCGTGGCCGGGCAGGGCGTGCTGGCCGACGGCCTTCGGCGGCGGCCCGTCGTGGGTCACGCAGCCGTCGCGCAGCACCACCGCGCGGTCGATCAGCGGCTCCAGCGGGCCGAGTTCGTGCAGGACGAGCAGGACGGTCGTACCGGCCGCCACCTGCTCGCGCAGGGTCGCCGCGAGGATCTCCTGGCTGGCCAGGTCGACGCCCGCCATCGGCTCGTCCATGATCAGCAGCTCGGGTTCGGCGGCGAGCGCCCTGGCTATGAGCACGCGCTGGTGCTGGCCGCCGGAGAGGGCGTCCACGGAGTCCTTGGCGCGGTCGGCGAGCCCCACCAGCTCGATGGCCCGCTGGACGGCGGCGCGGTCGGCCCGGGAGGGCCACCTCAGCCCCGTACGGGAGAGCCGGCCGGACGAGACGACCTCGCGGATCGTCGCGGGCACTCCGCCCGCCGCCGTGGTGCGCTGCGGTACGTAGCCGACGCGGGCCCAGTCGCGGAAGCGGCGCAGCGGGGTGCCGAACAGCGAGATCTCGCCGCTGGTGAGGGCCACCTGGCCGATCACCGAGCGGACGGCGGTGGACTTGCCGGAGCCGTTGGCGCCGAGCAGCGCGACGACCTCGCCGCGGCGCACGGTGAGGTCGATACCGCGCAGCACCGGGCGCGCGCCGAGGGTGGCGGTGGCGCCGCGCAGCGCGATGACGGGGGCGGGCTGCTCGGCGCGGTCCCGGTCCGTGTCCGGAGCCGCCGTCGCGTCGGGCAGTGCTTCCGACGGTTGCGCTGTCGTCGCCCGGTCGTGTTCGCTCTTCGCCGTCGCCATGCCGGGCGCCTCCGATGCCGCTGCTGTCAGCTGGTTCACTTCGCGCCGAGCGCCTTCCGCAGTGCGGCGAGGTTCGAACGCATGACTTCGAGGTAGTCAGCGCCCTTCGACTTGTCCGTAATTCCCTCCAGCGGGTCCAGGACGTCGGTCTTGAGTCCGGAGTCCCCGGCGAGGGTCTTGGCGGTCTTGTCGCTCGCGAGTGTCTCGAAGAATACGGTGCTGACCTTCTCGCGCTTCGCGATGGTCTCCAGCTCCTTGACCCGGGCGGGGCTCGGCTCCGACTCGGGGTCGATCCCGGCGATGGCCTCCTGCTCCAGGCCGTAGCGCTCGGCGAGGTAGCCGAAGGCGGCGTGGGTGGTGATGAAGGTCTTGGTGGCGGTGTGCGCGAGCCCGTCCTTGAACGCGGTGTTCAGGCCGTCGAGCTTGGTGACCAGGGTGCCGGTGTTCTTCTTGTACGCGGCGGCGTGGTCCGGGTCGGCCTTCTCCAGGGCGGCGCCGACGCCCTTGGCGACCTCGGCGAACTTCACCGGGTCCAGCCAGATGTGCGGGTCGTTGCCGTCGGCGGAGGCTTCCTCGTCCTCGGCCTTGTGGGTCTCGTCGTCGGCGTGGTCGTCCGCGTCGTCGTGGGAGTGGCCGCCGGCTTCCGTGCCGTGCTTCTCCATCGTGGTCAGGGTGGTCGCGTCGACGGTGTTCTTCACACCGGACTGGGCGATGGCCTTGTCCACGGCGGGCTGGATGCCCTTGAGGTAGAGGATGACGTCGGCCTCGCCGAGCTGGGCGGCCTGCCGGGGCTTCAGCTCCAGGTCGTGCGGTTCGACACCGGGCTTGGTGAGGGTGGTGACGGAGACATGGTCGCCGCCTATCTCCTGGGCCAGGAACTGCATGGGGTAGAACGACGCGGTGACCGCGAGCTTGCCGCCGCTCTTCTTGCCGGCGGCCTCGGAGGAGGAGCAGGCGGACAGGGCCACCATGCCGAGCGCGACAGCTCCGGCGATGGTGGCGGTGGGTATCAGGCGTCGTACGTTCATGACAGTCATTTTCAACAAAAGTGGAAACGATTGTCAACAACGGGTCGGTAATGGCTCACGGACGGGGTGGGATGTCCGATACCCAGCACCGATTTGATCGAAGGGGTGCGCCCGCCGCTAATCTGAGTCATTCGCCGTTCGTCGTCGTCGTAATGAAGAGAGCACCGTGGCCGCCGACAAGATCGACAGCATCGTCAACCTGAGCAAGCGCCGTGGCTTCGTCTACCCGTGCAGTGAGATCTACGGGGGCCAGCGCGCCGCCTGGGACTACGGGCCGCTCGGAGTCGAGCTGAAGGAAAACCTCAAGCGTCAGTGGTGGCGTTACATGGTCACCTCGCGTGAGGACGTTGTCGGTCTCGACTCGTCGGTGATCCTCGCCACCGAGGTCTGGGAAGCGTCGGGCCACGTCGCGACCTTCACCGACCCGCTGACCGAGTGCACCTCCTGTCACAAGCGGTTCCGCGCGGACCACCTGGAAGAGGCGTACGAGGCGAAGCACGGCAAGGCCCCCGAGAACGGCCTCACCGATCTCAACTGCCCCAACTGTGGCAACAAGGGCACCTTTACCGCACCCAAGCAGTTCTCCGGCCTGCTCTCCACGCACCTCGGCCCGACGCAGGACTCCGGTTCCGTCGCGTATCTGCGTCCCGAGACCGCGCAGGGTATTTTCACCAACTTCGCCCAGGTGCAGCAGACCTCGCGCAAGAAGCCGCCGTTCGGTATCGCGCAGATGGGCAAGTCCTTCCGGAACGAGATCACTCCGGGCAACTTCATCTTCCGGACCCGCGAGTTCGAGCAGATGGAGATGGAGTTCTTCGTCAAGCCGGGCGAGGACGAGCAGTGGCAGGAATACTGGATGGAGCAGCGCTGGAACTGGTACCGCGACCTGGGCCTCCGTGAGGAGAACATGCGCTGGTACGACCACCCGGCCGAGAAGCTCTCGCACTACTCCAAGCGCACCGCCGACATCGAGTACCGCTTCCAGTTCGGCGGCAGCGAGTGGGGCGAGCTGGAGGGTGTGGCCAACCGCACGGACTACGACCTCTCCGCGCACTCCAAGGCGTCGGGCCACGACCTGACGTACTTCGACCAGGAGGCCGGCGAGCGCTGGACCCCGTACGTCATCGAGCCCGCCGCCGGTGTCGGCCGCGCGATGCTCGCCTTCCTCCTCGACGCGTACAACGAGGACGAGGCGCCCAACGCCAAGGGCGTGCTGGAGAAGCGCACGGTGCTCCGCCTCGACCCGCGCCTCGCGCCGGTCAAGGTGGCCGTCCTGCCGCTCTCCCGCAACCCGCAGCTCTCGCCGAAGGCGAAGGGGCTCGCGACGGACCTGCGGCGCAACTGGAACATCGAGTTCGACGACGCGGGCGCCATCGGCCGCCGCTACCGCCGCCAGGACGAGATCGGCACGCCGTTCTGCGTCACCGTCGACTTCGACACCCTCGACGACAACGCGGTGACCGTGCGCGAGCGCGACACGATGAAGCAGGAGCGTGTCTCGCTGGACCAGATCCAGAGCTACCTGGGCGGCCGTCTCATCGGCTGCTGACACACGGCGCACGAGCCGCGGCCCCCGATTCCCGCACCGGAACCGGGGGCCGCGGCTCTTCCGCGTCCGTACGGGGGCGGCCGGTGCCGCCGGTGCCGCCGGTGCCGCCGGTGCCGCCGGTGCCGCCGGTGCGGCGGTCGCGCGCCTCAACTCCCTTCCGGGACCGGAGCCGTTGATGTTGTCCGTACGGCACACTGGGCGCTGGCCTACGAGGGAGACACGGATCATGCCGTCCACGACCACCAGCAAGGTCACCCGATGGGACCAGCACGGGCGCGAGCACGTCGTACGCGTCCAGAAGGCCGGTGTGCAGCGGTCGTTGGTCTGCGACACCTGCGGCTGGCGCAAGGGGGCGCAGTTCCTGCCCTGGCTCAAGGCGGAGGAGCATCTCACCGGGGCTCACCAGGCGACGGTGGACCCCACGGCCGACAGGTCCTGAGCGAGGCCGGTCCTGAGCGCGGCCGGCGGCCTCGGCCGGCCGGTGGTCAGGCCCGCAGGCCGCGCAGCAGCAGGGCGGCCACGGCGTCGAACTCCGCGTCGACCGTGGGCTTCTGCCACTCCGGGGCGTATGCCGGGTCATGGAAGCGGGCCGTCGCGGCGAACACGGCCCCGGCCGCCGCCGCGGGGTCCGGCGCCGTGAACTCGCCCGCCCGTACGCCCTCTTCGATGATCCGGGTGAGCTGCTCCGTCAGCTCCGTCAGATGCGCGTCGATCACTTCGCTGCTCTCCTGGGCGAGTACGGAGAACGTGGCGAACAGCTCCGGGTCGCCCCCCGCCTTGTGCCGCTTGGACTCGAACAGCGTCAGCAGCCACTGCCGAAGCTTCTCCGCCCCCGGCTCCCGCTCGTTGTCGCTGATGACCCGGGCGAGAGCTATTTCCGTGCGGCTCAGCCACCGCTTGGTGACCGCCTCGCGCAGGGCCGACTTCGTACGGAAGTGCCGGTAGACACTGCCGTGGCTGACACCGAGCACCCGCGCCACATCGACGACCGTCGCCTTCGCGGGCCCGTAGCGCCGCAGCACCTCCTCCGTGGCTTCGAGGATGCGTTCGGCGGTCAGGGGCTCGGTGCTCATGAGGCCAGCCCTTTCATTGCTCGTACGGCGGCGGTGGCGGGCGGTGCCGTCCGTGTGAGGGATATGACGGATGACGGTACCTGTCAGTCCGACCCGGCCGCGCCGCCCGTCACCCGCCGCCGCGCACCCGTCACCGCTCGCTGTCCAGCATCGCCATCTGGGCGCTCGGGTAGCGGTCGCCCGCGGCCGCGTCGGCGGGGACGGCGCGCTCGATGGCGGCGAGATCGCCGTCGTCCAGCGTGACGTCCAGGGCGCCGAGGGCCTCGGTCAGCCGCTTTCGGCTGCGGGCGCCGACGAGGGGCACGATGTCCTCGCCCCGGGACAGCACCCAGGCGATGGCGATCTGCGCGACCGTCACGCCCTTCTGCTCGGCGATCTTGCGCAGCGACTCGACCAGGGTGAGGTTGTGCTGGAGGTTCTCCCCCTGGAAGCGCGGGCTGATCGCCCGGAAGTCGTCGGAGGCCAGCTTCTGGTCGCGGGTGAAGTGCCCGCCGATGAGTCCGCGCGAGAGCACCCCGTAGGCGGTGACGCCGATGCCCAGCTCGCGGAGCGTCGGCAGGATGTCGGTCTCGATCCCGCGCGAGATCAGGGCGTACTCCATCTGGAGGTCGGAGATCGGGGCTGTGGCGGCGGCCCGGCGAATGGTCTCCGCGCCGACCTCCGAGAGCCCGATGTGCCGCACGTGTCCTGCTTGGACCAGCTCCGCGACGGCGCCGACCGTCTCCTCGATCGGCACGTCCGGGTCGAGCCGCGCGGGACGGTAGATGTCGATGTAGTCCGTGCCCAGCCGCTGGAGGGAGTACGCGGCGAAGTTCTTCACCGCGGCGGGTCGGCCGTCGAACCCGCCCCAGCCGTCGTCCGGGTCGCGCAGGGCGCCGAACTTGACGCTGATGACGGCCCGTTCGCGGGCCGCGGGGCCGGCCGTACGCAGGGCCTCATTGATCAGCAGCTCGTTGTGGCCCATGCCGTAGAAGTCGCCGGTGTCGAGCAGGGTGATGCCCGCGTCGAGCGCCGCGTGGATCGTGGCGACGGATTCGCCGCGCTCGTCACCGCTCCCGTACACCCCGGACATGCCCATACAGCCGAGGCCGAGTGCGGCGGTTCGCGGGCCCGTGGCGCCGAGCGCGCGGGTGGGGACGGGGGAGGAGGAAGGGGAAGAGGAGGAAGGGGAAGGGGAGGTGGTGCCGGTGTGGGCGTCGCTGGTCATGGCGGGATGCCTCCGTACGGATCGCGAGGGATCGAAGAGTGACAACATCAACGATGACATGTTGAGTGACAGATTTCAATATCTGTCATCACCTATTTGTCGGCTCGCTTAAAACGCGTGCGTCCCTGGTCCCGGCCGGTGGTAGCGTCAGTGGCATGTTCTTGCAGATCTACGAGTGAGAGCGCGGCGGCGACAGCCCGCCCCCCACCGACGAATCCGCAGATCACTTCTCATCACATCGGGAGAACCCCGTGGCAAAGAGCCGCAACAACCTTCTCGGCGTTGGCGGACAGCGCACCAAGCCGGCCCGTACGGACCCGCAGTCGAGCGGGCCCGCCCGGGACGCCAACCGCAAGGCCGCCGCCGACCAGAAGCAGGAGCTGCTGCGCAAGATGCGCGAGCGCGCCGCAGGCAAGGGCGGCGAGGCCCAGGACGGCCAGGACGGCCCGCAGGCCGCCGCCCAGAGCTGACGCGCACGGCGAGACCAGCGCACGGAGCGTACGAAGCACACTCAGCGCACGGAGCGTACGGAGCAAGCGAGGGGCCCGGATCACTTGGTGATCCGGGCCCCTCGGCGTCCCCGTCTCCGTCCCGTCGGCCGCCTCAGCCGATCGCGCGCGGCAGCCGCAGACTCAGCAGTCCCGTCAGAACCACCAGCCCCAGCTGCACCAGCAGCGTGATCGCCAGCGCGTCCCCCATCCCCATCGACGTGCTCAGGCTCAGAAAGAGCGACCCGAGCGTCGCCACCCCGAGCGCCAGCGCCGACTGCTGCGTCGTCACCATCACGCCACCGCCCACCCCCGCCCGTTCTGCCGGGATGTCGGAGAGCACGATCCGGACGATGACCGGAAGCTGGAACCCCTGGCCGAGACCGGCCAGCGCGACGCCCGGCAGCAGATCCAGCACCGTGAGCGCGGGCCAGTCGCTCCGTACGGCGAGTATCAGCAGGACGACCCCGGCGGCCTGGATCACCGCACCCGCCGTCACCAGCAGGCTGCCGTACCGCCGGATCAGCCGGGGGCCGGCCAGTGAGGCGCCGAAGAACGCCACGGCCATCGGCACCAGCGCCAGTCCCGCCGTGATCGCCCCCATCCGCAGACCCTGCTGAAGCGCGACGGCGATCATGAACATGAATCCGCCGAAACCGATCCCGAACGGTACGAGAAGCGCCAGCCCCCGGCGCAGTGTGATCAGCGCGAACAGGCTCGGCGGCACCAGCGGCGTCCGCCCCTCCCGGTCGGCCCGCCGCTCCACGCGCAGAAAGGCGTACGCGGCCACCGGGAAGGCCGCCAGCGACACCCATGTCCACGCGGGCCACCCGGCCGCCCTGCCCTCCGTCAGCGGCGCCAGCAGCGTCACCAGCGCGACGGCCAGCAGCACGGTCCCCGGTACGTCGATGGGCGCGGGCCGCTGCGAACGGGTCTCCGGCACCGAACGGACCGCCAGGAACAGCCCGATCAGCGCGACCGGCACATTCACCAGGAAGATCGCACGCCAGCCGCTCCCCGCGATGTCCGCCGCGACGAGCACCCCGCCCAGGATCTGGCCCGCCACCATCGCGAGCCCGGCCGTCGCGCCGTACAGACTCAGCGCCTTCGCCCGGCGCGGCCCCGCGGTCGCGGACTGGATGGTGGCCAGTACCTGCGGCAGCATCAGCGCCGCCGCGCCGCCCTGCGCGACCCGGGCGCCGACCAGCGCCCAGGCCGTCGGCGCGAGTCCGCAGGCCAGCGAGGTCACCCCGAAGGCCGCCATGCCGACGAGGAAGAGCCGCCGTCGGCCGAACATGTCCCCGAGCCGCCCGCCGAGCACGAGCAGCACGGCATAGGTAAGTCCATATCCGGCCACCACCAGCTCCAGCAGGGCCGGCCCCGCCGCCAGATCGCGGTCGATGGTCGGCAGGGCGACATTGACGATGAAGAAGTCGATCAGGGGCAGTGCCGCACCGAGCAGCACGGTGAAGAGGCCGAGCGCTCCGAGCACGGATCCGTGGTCGTGGATGACGGGCGGTCCGGCGGTGGGGGTGGCGTCGGTGATGGATGTTTTCCGGAGAGACGCGGTTTTTCTGCTCACCCCATCGACGATCGCGCGTTCCTGAGCCTGGTACCAGAGTCTCTTTATCCTGGTAGTAAAGCTACCCGGCATGTGGATAAGCCGTGGAGATCCACCCAGGAGCCCCCGCACATCCCGTTCCTGTGCTGGATGTCCGTTGTTCACCCGGGCGTGCGCGCCGCTCTGCCGCCCTCCGTGAGGGTCAGGTCGGCCGGTGATGGGAATCGGCCAAAAATCTGCCGGACGCCGGAGCGTGTCCGGGAGGGGGGCTGAACCATGCACGACCCACGCTTTCTTTTTGTCTCCAGACCCGGCACCGGTCCGGGGGCTGGATCCGGACCGGTGTCCATGGACGACGATCTCGCGGCGCCCGTGGTGTGGCGCCTGGTCGGAGGCAACAACCGCGGTCTCGGGCAGGGCGGCAGCGGCCAGTCCGATCTCGCCGCCTGCCGCGCCGCCGTGAAGGAACTGAGCGCGGCCGTATCGCTGAGCCGGCCGGTCGTCGGCCCGTCGGAGCTGTCCGGGCTCTGGGTCTGGCGGCTGGAGTTCGACGGGCGCAGCATCGCCGTCTCCGTACGGTCCTATCTGCGGCAGCGCGAGTGCCGGTACAGCCTGGTGAACTTCCTCGACGCCGTTCCCCGGGCCCGGCTGACGACGGGGCTGGTCGCCATGCCGGTCCGGCGTGAGCCACGTCTGACGGGTGCTCAGCAGCCGGGCGCGGGGGCACGATGAGCGCCGTAACCGTGCCGGAGGCGCCGCGTGTGCCGGAGGCGCCCCGTACCCCTCACGCGCCCGACGCGCCCGATGTGCCCCGGACGCTCAAGCGGTCCGCAGGGCTGCCCGACCGGCTCTTCCGGGGCGTCGCCCGGGGCAGCGGCGCGGTGGTGCTGGTCATCATGCTGCTGGTCGGTACGTTTCTGGGCTACCGGGCCTGGGAAGCGCTGCGGGTGGCGAAGTGGTCCTTCCTCACCACCTCCGCCTGGGAGCCCGAGTCCCACCGGTTCGGCATCGCGGCCGTCCTCACCGGGACGGTGCTGATCGGACTCGTCGCCATCGCCATCGCCGTTCCGCTGGCCATGGGCACGGCGCTGTACATCTCCGAGTACGCGCCGCGCTCGGTCCGGCGGACCATGATCACCGTCGTCGACCTGATGGCCGCCGTACCCAGCGTGGTCTACGGCCTCTGGGGGGCGTTCTACCTCCAGTCGCACATCGTCGGGCTGTCGCGCTGGCTCGCCACGTACCTCTCCTGGATCCCGTTCCTCAAGGTGCGCGGCGCGGATCCCGGCGATCCGCTCGCCACCACGACCGTCTACACCTCCTCGACCTTCATCGCCGGGATCGTGGTGGCGCTCATGGTCACGCCGATCGCCTGCTCGGTCATGCGCGAGACGTTCTCCCAGGCGCCGGCCGGTGAGCGGGAGGGGGCGTACGCGCTCGGGTCGACCCGGTGGGGCGTGATCCGTACCGTCGTCCTGCCGTTCGGCCGGGGCGGTGCCATCGGCGGCACGATGCTGGGCCTGGGCCGCGCGCTGGGCGAGACCATCGCCGTCTACATGATCATTTCGCCGTCGTTCGTGATCCAGCCGCGCATTCTGGAGAACGGCACCAACTCCGTCTCCTCGCTGATCGCCCTGCGCTACGGATCCGCCAGCGACTTCGGCATGTCCGCGCTGATGGCGGCCGGACTCGCGCTCTTCCTGATGACCCTGGTCGTCAACTTCATCGCCTCCTCCATCGTGGCCCGCAGCCGTTCCGGCGCCGGGGCGGATGCCTGAGATGAACCGGACCGCTCCTGTGCTTCCCGCCGCCCTTCCACCGGCCCTCCCCGCCGCTGCTCCCGCCACCGAGTCCGCCACCGAGTCCGCTAACGAGTCCGTCACCGCGTCCGCCACCGCGTCCGCCACCGCGTCCGCCACCGTCCGGCCGGGACCGCCGGACGACGGAGGCGCCCCCGAGGTCCGCCGCGCCGTCTCCGGGGCGCGCGCCACCGATGTCCGCGCGCTGATCGGCGCGCTGGCCGGGGCGCTCGGGCTGACCACCGTGCTCTTCACCCGGATCGCCCCGTTCGACGCGCCGCTCGGCTTCGTCGTCGTCGCCTTCCTGAGCTTCGCCGGTCTGTACGCCGTGCTGGTCTCCTTCGCCGAGAACGGCATGGCCGTACGGGACCGGGTGGCGGCGGTGATCATCCACAGCCTGGCCGTGCTCGTCGTCTGCGCGCTGGTCTTCGTCGTCGCGCACACCCTGTGGAAGGGCCGGACGGCGCTGCCGCACTGGAACTTCTTCACCGAGGACATGTCGCTCACCGGGCCCGTCCAGCCGCTGACCAGCGGCGGCATGCTGCACGCCATCGCCGGAACCGTCGAGCAGATGTCCATCGCCCTCGTCATCACGGTGCCGCTCGGGCTGGCCTGCGCGGTCTTCCTCAACGAGGTGCCGGGCGGCTACGCGCGGTTCGTACGGACCATCGTGGAGGCGATGACCGCGCTCCCGTCGATCGTCTCCGGTCTGTTCATCTACGCCACCGTCATCCTCATCCTCGGCATGGACAAGTCCGGGTTCGCGGCGTCGCTGGCCCTCGCGGTCATGATGCTGCCGATCATCATCCGCGCGTCCGACGTGGTGATCAGGCTGGTGCCGGGGTCGCTGCGCGAGGCGTCCTTCGCGCTCGGCGCCAGCCAGTGGCGCACCGTATGGACGGTCACGCTGCCCACCGCGCGCTCCGGACTGACGACCGCAGTCATCCTCGGTACGGCGCGGGGGATCGGGGAGACCTCCCCGGTGCTGCTGACCGCCGGATTCACCGCGGACATGAACCTCAACCCGCTGAGCGGGCCCCAGGTCTCGCTGCCGCTCGCCACCTTCGAGCTGGTGCGCTCACCGCAACCCAGCTTCATCGCGCGGGGGTTCGGCGCAGCCGCGCTGCTCATGGGGCTGGTGCTGCTGCTGTTCGTCCTGGCCAGGATCATCGGCGGGCGGGCGCCGGGGGAGCTGACGAAGAGCCAGACGCACCGCAGGGTGCTGGCCTCGCGCCAGGACGCGGAGCGGATGAGCGCGCGGAACGGGACTGCCGCCGGCCGCCCGTCCGCGGCCGTATCCCCATCCCCATCCCCAGCGACTCCCGCGTCCGCGCCCCCATCGGCGCCCTCGGACCAGTAAGCACGCAGGTCTCTCTCCCGCACGCACTCGCACGCACTCGCACGCCCCCGCACTCGCTTCCGCTCGGGCTGTCATGTCCCGGTCGTACGCAACACCCGCCGTTCCCGCCGTTCCCCGTTCTACCGACAGGAGTCGCCCCCGATGTCCGGAACCCCGCCGGCGCCGCCGCCGCGTCGGCGCGCATACGTCGCGTCGGCCGTCTTCACCCTCGTGACCGCCGTGCTGCTGGCACTCGTCGCGCCCGCCGCCGCCGCGACCTATGTCCCGATCTCGGGCGCGGGCTCCACCTGGAGCCAGAACGCGCTGGACCAGTGGCGGGCGAACGTCAAGCAGTACGGCATGACGGTCAACTACAACGGCACCGGCTCGTCCGACGGCCGCAACCAGTTCCGCAACGGGACCGTCGACTACGCGGTCTCCGAGATCCCCTACGGGATCAAGGACTCCGGCGTCGTCGACCCGCCGCCCTCGCGTAAGTACGCCTATATGCCCATCGTGGCCGGCGGTACGTCGTTCATGTACAACCTCAAGATCGGCAACCAGCGGGTCACCAATCTCCGCCTCTCGGGCCCGGTCATCGCCAAGATCTTCACCGGCGGCATCACGATGTGGAACGACCCGGCGATCAAGGCGGACAACCCCGGCCTCGCCGCGTCGCTCCCCGCCCGCCGGGTCGTCCCCGTGGTCCGCTCCGACGGATCGGGCAGCACGGCCCAGCTGACCACCTGGATGAGCAAGCAGCACCGCTCGCTGTGGGACGCGTACTGCGGCCGGGCGGGACGCTCCACGCCGTGCGGCGCCACGTCCAACTACCCGCTGGTGCCGGGCGGCGGCTTCGTCGCCCAGTCCGGGTCGAACGGGGTCTCCGGCTATGTCGCCCAGGCGGGCAACATCGGCACGATCACCTACGTCGAGTACTCGTACGCCGTCTACACGACCGGATTCCCCGTGGCCAAGGTGCTCAACGCCGCCGGGTACTACACCGAGCCGACCGCCAAGAACGTCGCGGTGGCCCTGCTCAACGCCCGGATCAACAAGGACAGTTCCTCGCCGGACTATCTGACCCAGATCCTCGACGGTGTCTACAACAGCACCGACCGGCGCAACTACCCGCTCTCCAGCTACAGCTACATGGTCGTGCCGACCAGCACCGAGGCCAACTTCAACGCCCAGAAGGGCAAGACGCTCGGCGCGTTCGCCTACTACTTCCTCTGCCAGGGCCAGCAGCACGTCGACAACCTCGGCTACTCGCCGCTGCCCGTGAACCTCGTCGAGGCGGGGCTCGACCAGGTGCGCCGGATCCCCGGGGTGGACGTCGAGAACGTCAACATCAAGAACTGCCGTAACCCCACCTTCTCCGCCGACGGCGGCAACACCCTCGCCAAGTCCGCCCCGTACCCGCCCGCCTGCGACAAGCAGGGCGCCTCGCAGTGCACCACCGGCACCGGCGGCGACAAGAAGCCGACCGTCACCCCGGGCGGCTCCACGGGCACCGGCGGATCCGCCACGCCCGGCACCAACGGCGGCTCCGGAGCGTCCGGAGGTACGGGCACGACCGGCGGTACGGCAGGGGCGGGCACGACCGGCGGCGCCGGTGCCACCGGATCGGCCACCGGCGGCGCGACCGGCTCCGGCGGTACGACGGCGTCCGGCGCCGGCTCCACCGGCGCGGCCACGGCCGGCTCGGGCGGCGCCGCGGCGACCGGCGGCTCCACCGCGGGCGACGGCGCCACGGGCGGTACGGCGGCGGGCGCGGCGGCCGGTACGGCGATCGACCCGGACACCGGGCAGCAGGTCTCCGCGCTCGGCACGTCCGGCGACGCGGGCGCGGCCGGGGGCGGCGCGGGCGGCGATGTCTTCGCCGTACCCGTCAGCACCTCGGGGACCATCGGCAGCGGGGCCCGGCGGGCCCTGATGGTGCTGGCCGGAGTGCTGCTGGTGGGCATGACGGTCGGCCCCCCGCTGCTGTCGCGCTACCTGACCGCGCGGAGGACCACCTCATGAGGCCCACAGTCTTCCGCGCACCGCGAACCCCCGGGCGGACCCGCTTCACCGGGCACGTCCCGCTCGCCCGGCGCGCCCTCAACGCCGCCGTCATCACGCTCTGTTCCGTCCTGACCGCCGGTGCCGTCCTCGGCCCCGGCGCCGACCCCGCCGGGGCGGCCGACACCTCGGGCCGCTCGCCCGTGACCGTCACGGGGAAGGGGGACTTCGGTGACCTCAAGGTGACCGTCGCCCAGACCCGGCACCTCGTCAACGAGGTCGTCAAGGTCTCCTGGACCGGTGCGGCGCCCACCGTCTCCGACACCGCGTACGCCGCCGACTACCTCCAGATCATGCAGTGCTGGGGCGACGACGCGAAGGGCCCGGACCCCGAGCAGTGCCAGTTCGGGGGCTCCTCCGCGCTCGGCGCCGGGGCGGGCAACCAGGCAGCGGGCGCGTACACGAACAGCCGCCAGCTCAGCTACGGCGGACTGACCGACCCGGCGCAGACGCTGCCGCCGCCGTCCTCGACGGGCCTGTCCTACGTGGCGTTCCACTCGGTGACCGGAGAGGTCACCAGGACAGGGAACTCCAACGACTTCTTCGACTCCAACACCACCAACGAGGTCCCGTACGCCCGTACCAACCCCGACGGCACCGGCGAGGTGTACTTCGAGGCCCAGACCGCCGTCGAGGCGGCCGGCCTCGGCTGCGGGGAGGCGGCGGGCGGCGCGGCGGGCGACGCGGCGGTCACCGGCGGCGCGTCCGCGACCGAGGGGCGGCAGTGCTGGCTGGTCGTCGTCCCGCGCGGCGAGACCGAGGTCGACGGCAGCCGCTACACCACCCAGTCGGGTGGTTTCCTCCAGTCGTCACCGCTCTCCGCCACCAACTGGGCCCACCGCCTCGTCGTTCCCCTGCACTTCGAGCCGATCGGCCAGTTCTGCCCGATCGGCGCCGACGAACGCCCCACCCTGGGCAACGAGATGGTGGCCGAGGCCATCAGCCGCTGGCAGCCCGTGCTCTGCCGCACCGGCGGACGGACGATCTTCGGCTACGCCCAGGTCACCGACGACACCGCGCGGGCGAAGCTGGGCTCGGGCAACCCCGGCATGGTGTTCCTGAACCGGCCCGCGACCGGCGAGCAACTGGCCGCCGGTCAGCAGCAGCCGGTGTACGCGCCGGTCGCGCTCTCCGGTCTCACCATCGGCTTTCTCATCGAGAGCCAGGCGTCGTTCTCCGCGCCCGAGGCGGTCCGTGCCCGCAACGGCCGCCGGATGGCCGGGCTCAGGCTCAACCAGCGGCTGGTCGCCAAGCTGCTGACCGAGTCGTACCAGGACGGCAACTCGCGCTTCGCGCCGAGCACCGCCAAGAACCCCTACAACCTTGGTACCGACCCGGAGTTCACCGCGCTCAACCCCGAGTACGCCGACCTCACCTTCGGCGGCAAGCTCGGCGACGCGCTCGTCCCCGAAGCGCTCGCGGACACCGCGCATCTGCTGTGGAGCTGGGTCGACCAGGACCCGGCCGCCCGCGAGTTCCTCGACGGCGTCCCCGACAACCAGGGCAAGTACGGCGCCGCGGGCAACGCCGGGATGACCGTCAACCCGCACTACGCCAAGCTCAAACTGCCCCTCGACCACTTCCCCAAGAGCGACCCGTTCTGCCAGCAGTTCGAGGACCACCCGGACCACCCGCTCTGCGTCCAGGACAAGCACCCGTACACCTCCGACATGCGCGGCGCCGCCCGCGCGGCCGGGCGCGGCGAATCGCTGGCCCGTACCACCTGGGACGCGACCGCCACCCCGCCGGCGTACAAGAAGGACCCGCCGCAGCCCGCCGGGCAGCGCGCGATGCTGGCCGTCGCCGACACCTCCACGGCGCTGCGGTACGGGCTGGTCCCGGCGCAACTGCGCAACGCCGCCGGGCAGTACGTGGCGCCCACCACCGCCGGACTGCTCGCCGGGCAGCGGGCCATGAGGCCGAGCGGGGTGAAGGGGGTCCTCGCGCCCGCGCCCGGGGACAAGAAGGCCACGGCCGCCTACCCGCTCACCTCGCTCACCTACGCCGCGACCGTGCCCGCCGCGCTGACCAAGGCCGCGGGCAAGGACTACGCCGAGTTCCTCACGTACGCCACGGGCAGCGGCCAGCAGCCGGGCGTCTCCGCCGGCACCCTGCCCGAGGGGTACGCGCCGCTGCCGCAGGCGCTGCGGAAGCAGGCCGCGCTGGCCGCCGCCACCATCAAGTCCCTCGCCGGGCAGGACCCCGCGGCCACCGACCCCGACCCGGCCGGCCCCGGCGGCACACCGGGCACCGGCGGTTCCGGTTCCGCGTCCGGCGGTTCCGGCACCGTCCCGGCCTCCGGCACAGGCGGGGATACGGGCGCGGGCATCGGCTCAGGACCCGCCGCGGGCGACGGCACGCCGGCAGGCGGTACGGCCGGTACGGGCGCCGCCGGGGGCAGTGCGGGCGACGGTGCGAGCCCCTCGCCGTCGGCCGCCGCCGCCAAGCCCGACGCGTCCGTGTCCACCGCGCCCCAGCCGGCCGCGGCCCGGGCCGAGGCGGCGCTCACCCCGCCCTGGGCGATCGGCGCCGTGCGCTACGTCGTGCTGATCGTCCTCATCATCGGCCTCGCGGCGGCCGTGGGCGGCCCGCTGCTGCCGAGGGTGGTCCCCGTCGTCGCGTACCGGCTGCGCGCGATGCGCGCCCAGGACGGCGCGTGACGCCCCCTCCCAGATCCACCGCGCTCACACGCGGTTCTCCCCCACAAGCACCACCCACCCCGCACCAACCACTCCGCACCACCACCCGCACCAACCCAGCTGAGAGGTACACGAAGGTGAACAAGAAGAAGATCGCGATCGCCACCGCGGGCGCCGCCCTGCTCGCGGCCACCGTCGGCGTCACCGTCGCCGCCGCCGAGCCGTCCGGCACGCCGGCCTACCGCCAGCTCGCCGGCGTCGGCTCCGACACCACACAGGACGTGATGAACGGCCTGTCGCAGGTCGTGACCATCAACGGCACCAAGGTGCTCGGCTCGTACAACGCCACCGGCTCCTCGACGATCACCACCAAGGACCCGGCCGTCAACAACAAGTGCGCCATGGCCCGGCCCAACGGCTCGGGCGCCGGCCGCACCGCGCTGCTCAACTCGCTCCAGGCGGCGGACGGCTGCCTGGACTACTCGCGCTCCTCCAGCCTCAGCCTGGGCGCCGCGGCCCCCGGCCTCACCTACGTACCGTTCGGCGTCGACGGCGTGTCGTACGCGGTCACGCCCTCCAGCGTGCTGCCGCGCAAGCTCAGCCTCGCCGACCTCAAGGCGATCTACCACTGCGACCCGGCGTTCGTCGGGACCGGCCCCAACTTCAAGATCAACGTCCTGCTGCCGCAGGCCGGTTCCGGCACCCGCAGCTTCTGGCAGTCCCAGGTGGGCATCACCGAGGCGGATGTCGTCGCGGGCGTCTACCCCTGCATCAGCGACAAGAAGAACGGCGCCGCCGTCCAGGAGCACGACGGCCGTGTGCTGGACGACAAGTCCATCGTCCCGTTCTCCATCGCCCAGTACCTCGCGCAGAGCTCGCAGACCGTCGCCGACGTCCGGGGCCGCGCGCTGCTCGGTGTGATCGACAACAAGACGCCCACCACGCTCAACAGCGACTTCGGCGTCAAGCGCGATGTCTACAACGTCATCCCGACCAGCAAGATCGGCACGGCCCCGTGGAGCACCGTCTTCGCCGGCCCCAACTCCCTCATCTGCAAGGAGTCGGGCGTCATCAACACGTACGGCTTCGCCACCAGCCCGAACTGCGGCGACACCACCAAGCAGACCCCGTGACACGCGCCGGGATCCCCACCGATTCGAAGGAGCTCTGACCCCGTGCTGCTGCGCAGCCCCCTGCGGGCACTCGCCACGAGTGCCGTCGCCGCCACCGTCCTGGCGTTCGGTGCGATGGCGGTTTCCCCGGCCCGGGCGGCCGGGTCCGGCACCCTGGACATCTCCCCGAAGACCGGCACGGACGAGAGCGGGATCGACTTCGCCACGTCCGGCGCCTGCCCGGACACCGCCACGTACGTCATCGTGACGGTCAAGGGCACGGGCTTCCCCGCCGAAGGCCAGAACGTGGTCGGCAACGCGCCGATCGAGACGTACAGCTCCACGGCCGACGGCGGCATGTTCATCCCGCTGTCGTCGACGATGCGCGACTACGCGAACATCGCCGGCTTCAGCACCCTCAAGGGCAAGTACGACTTCACCGTCATCTGCCGCACGGCCTTCGACGACACGAACCTGGGCGACTTCACCGGCGCCGTCTGGTTCACGTCGAACACCGCCTACACCACGACCAACCCCGACGGCCCCGACCCCTCGAACAGCCCCGACCCGTCGAACAGCCCCTCCCCGTCGGACGATCCGGACACCTCCCCGACCCCGTCCAACCCCGCTCCGTCCGACAGCGTCGACCCCAGCGACGACCCGAGCGGATCGGCCGAGCCCTCCGACGACACGACCCCGAGCGACGACGGCACCGACCCCTCGGAGACGAGCGACCCGGCCGCGGGGACGGCCGGCGGTTCGTCCGACGGCGGCACGACGGGCGGTTCGTCCGACGCGGGCGCCACCGGCGGTTCGTCCGGTACCTCCGGTTCATCCGGTACGGGCGGCGGCGGTTCCGGCGTCCTCGCCAACACCGGTGCCCAGGCCGGCATCTTCGCGGCCGGCTCCCTCACGCTGATCGCCGCGGGTACGGCCGCCGTCCGGTGGGCCCGCCGCCGTGATCTGCTCACCTTCGGAAACGGAGCGAAGCTGTGAATCCGCTCGTCCACTCCACGGCACGCGTACGCGCGAGCGCACGCGTACGCGCACCGCGCAAGCTGCTCGCCGCACTGCTCACCTGCGCCACGGCCGCCACCGTGGCGATCGCCGGGCCCGTGCTGCTCGGCGCCTCCACGGCCCACGCCGACACCATCGGCACCCTCGCCGTGACCCCCGCCACCGGCACGGACACCTCGTCCGTCGCCCTGACCACCTCCGGCATCTGCCCGGAGGTGGCCGACTACCTGATCGTCAAGGTGGCCGGCAAGGGGTTCCCCGCCGAGGGCCAGAACGTCGTCGGCAACTCCGAGACCAGCATCTACCCGACCTCCGGCGCCGGTTACGAGGTACCGCTGACGGAGACCATGCGGGACTACGCCAGCACGGCGGGGTTCAAGACGCTGGAGGGCCGTTACGACTTCACCGTGACGTGCCGCAAGGCGTTCGGCGACACCACCTACGGCGACTTCACGGGCTCCCTCTGGTTCACCTCGGACACCACCTACCGGAACACCGCTCCGGCGCAGGCGACCACCGCGTCCCTCACCGCCGCCCCGGCGGGCCCGGTCACCGAGGGCACCTCGGTGAAGCTCACCGCGAAGGTCGCCCCCGCGACGGCCGCCGGGACCGTGACGTTCCTCGACGGCTCCGCCCAGCTCGGCTCGCCCGTCACCGTCTCCGGCGGTACGGCGTCCCTCGCGACGACGGCGCTCAAGGCCGGCACCCACGCGCTGAAGGCCCAGTTCACCCCGGCGAAGCCCGCGGAGTTCACGGGCTCGGCCCCCGGCGCCGTCCCGCTCAAGGTCACGGTCCGGCCGCCGTCGGTCACCTCGAAGCCCAAGGTGACCGGCACCGCCAAGGTCGGCTCCAAGGTCACCTGTGACGTCACCTTCGGTGGCGCCACCTCCGTCGCGTACCAGTGGATGCGCGACGCCAAGACGATCAGCGGCGCGACCGCCAGGACCCGGGTGCTCGACGCGGCCGACCGTACGCACAAGATCTCCTGCCGCGCCACCGGTACGAACGCGGGCGGCTCGACTCCGGTCACCAGCCCGGCCGTCACGGTCGCCACCGGCCCGGCCCTCAAGGCCACCAAGGCCCCGACGGTCACCGGCACCGCCAAGGTGGGCAAGAAGCTCACCGCGAAGCCGGGCACCTGGACGCCCGCCGCCACCTCGTACGGCTACGTCTGGAAGCAGGACGGCAAGGCCATCAAGAACGCCACCAAGACCACCTACACGGCGGCCAAGGCGGACAAGGGCCACAAGATCACCGTGACCGTCACCGCCAAGCGCGCCGGATACGCCAACGGCACCGGCACCACCAAGCCGGTCAAGGTGAGCTGACGTTGAACGCGAAAACCCTGGAGCGCGCACCCAGCGCCCCACGGGCCGGCCGGGCGCCCACACCGCGCCCGGCCGGCCCGGCGTTGCGCGCCACCGGCGCGGCGCTCAGCATCCTGGCCGCCCTGCTGCTCGGATTCGTCGCGAATCTGGGCCCGCTCGGCGACCTCAGACACGGCCGTGACCAGCAGGTGGCCCACGCCACCCTGCGCGAACAACTGGCCAACGCGACGGCACCGGTCGGCCCCCGCACCCAGGAGGGCGAGCAGCTCGCGCTCGGGGATCCCGTCGCCCTGCTGGAGATCCGCTCGCTCGGACTGCGGGAGGTCATCGAGGAGGGCACCACCTCGGAGGTGCTCACCTCGGCCCCCGGACACCGCCGCGACACCGTCCTGCCGGGACAGCCCGGGATCAGCCTGGTGATGGGCCGGCAGGCCGCGTACGGCGGGCCGTTCGCGCACCTCGACGAGGTGCGCGCCGGTGACGAGATCACCGTCACCACCGGCCAGGGCAAGCACACCTACCGGGTCCTGGGGATACGGCGGGCCGGCGATCCGCAGCCGCCCGCACTCGCCGCCGGCGCCGGACGGCTCACCCTGATCACCGGGGCGGGCCGGCCCTTCCTGCCCGGCGGGCTGCTGCGCGTCGACGCCGACCTGGTCTCGGCGGCCCAGCCCGCCGCCGCGCCGCTGTACTCGGCGGGCAGCCTGCCGGCCGACGAGAAGCCGATGGCGGGCATGGAGGGGGCGTGGCTGTCGCTGGTGCTCTGGGGACAGCTGCTCCTGCTCGCGGGCGCGGCCCTGGCCTGGCTACGGGCGCGGGCGGGCCGGCGGGAGGCGTGGGTCATCGGCGTACCGGTACTGGGCGCGCTGGGGCTCGTGGTGGCGGACCGGGCGGCGGAGCTGCTGCCGAATCTGCTCTGAGGCAGGGGGGTTCCGTAACTGGAATCCCTCCGTCCCCTTCCCCTTCCACCCTCGCTACTCCCTCTTCCTCGAATCGCTCCTGAAAGGACGTGACATGACCGCCTCTCCCGCCGACACCCTCCGCCTTCCCGCGACGGAAGCGCCGACGCAGACCCAGGCCTCGGTCCCGGTCCCGGCTCCGGCACCCGGCGATGGGACCGCCGCCGAGCTGGAGGCCCGCGCGGTGTCGGCCTGGTTCGGTGACCACAAAGTCCTGGACCGGGTGTCGCTGACCATGCCGGCCGGCCGGGTCATGGCCCTGATCGGCCCGTCCGGCTGCGGAAAGTCGACCTTCCTGCGGATCCTCAACCGGATGCACGAACTCAACCCCGCCGCCTCGCTCGCCGGTGAAGTGCTGCTCAGCGGCCAGGACATCTACGCCCCCGAGCGCCGGCTGACCGATGCCCGCCGGCACATCGGCATGGTCTTCCAGAAGCCGAACCCGTTCCCGGCCATGTCGGTCTACGACAACGTGACCGCCGGTCTGAAGCTGACCGGCGTCCGGGCGAGCCGGGACGCCAAGGACGATCTGGTCGAACACTGTCTGACCAAGGCCGGTCTCTGGAACGAGGTGCGCGACCGGCTGCGCCAGCCCGGCGGCGCGCTCTCCGGCGGTCAGCAGCAGCGGCTCTGCATCGCCCGCTCCCTGGCGGTCCGGCCGCAGGTGCTGCTCATGGACGAGCCGTGCTCGGCGCTCGACCCGACCTCCACCCGGCGGGTCGAGGAGACGATCAAGGAGCTGTCCGGCGAGGTCACGGTCGTCATCGTCACGCACAACATGCAGCAGGCGGCCCGCGTCTCCGACCGGTGTGCCTTCTTCCTCGCCGAACAGGGCACCCCCGGAGGCATCGTCGAACACGGCCCGACCGACGCGATGTTCGCCGGACCGGCCGATCCCCGTACGGCCGACTACGTCAATGGCCGCTTCGGATAAGGTCGACGAGCAGCGGCCCGGCGCCACTCCTTGTCCGGAATCCGGTGCCGCGCGATCGGAAATGATCTTATCGTTCGTCACAGGCGCTGTTCCGGTGCCGGTGATGGAGGCGATGAGATGGCACGTACGACACCGTCCGGCGGCGGGCGCAAGGACCGGCCGCCGACGCTCGCCCTGGTAGCCCAACGGGCCGGGGTGTCACCGCAGACGGTGTCCAACGCGCTCAACTCGCCCGAACTGCTGGCCGCGGAGACCCTGGAGCGGGTGCGCCGGACGATAGCCGAGCTGGACTACCGGCCCCACCAGGCCGCGCGCCTGCTGCGTACCCGGTCGAGCCTGCTGATCGGGTACGGGGTCCAGCCCACGCCCGACGGGGTGTCAGGGCCCGTGATGGAGCACTTCCTGCACGCGCTCTCGGACTCGGCCCACCAGGCCGGCTACCGCGTCCTCCTCTTCGCCGTGCCCGCCGCGGCCGAGGACGAACCCGACTCCTACGCCGAGCTGTTACGGGAACGGTCGGTGGACGCGTTCGTGCTCAGCAACACCTACCGGGGCGACCCCCGCCCGGACTGGCTGCGCAAGCGGGACATCCCCTTCGTCTCCTTCGGCCGCCCCTGGTCGGCGCGGGAAACGGGGGACTGGGTGGATGTCGACGGCGCGCACGGGACCGGGGCCGCGGTCGACCATCTCGCCGGCCTCGGGCACCGCAGGATCGCCTTCCTCGGCTGGCCCAGGGGCTCCGGCACCGGCGACGACCGGGCGCGCGGCTGGCGGGAGGCGATGGCCCGGCACGGACTGTCCGTACGCGGGCTGCGGGCCGCCTCACGCGATGACGTCGAGGCCGCGCGGGAGGCGATCGGGCCGCTGCTCGACCGGGGCGTCACCGCCGTTGTCGCGGCCAGCGACACGCTCGCCCTCGGCTGCTACCGGGCGCTGCTCGACAGCGGTCGGACACCCGGGCGGGACGTCGCCGTCGTCGGCTTCGACGACACGGCCGCCGCGGGGATGCTCTCCCCGGCGCTCTCCAGCGTCCGCCAGCCGCTGGAGGAGGCGGGCCGGAGCTGTACGCGGCTGCTGCTCGCCCGGATCAAGGACCCGGCGGCGGAGCTGGAGCACGTCCTGCTGACGCCCGAACTGGTGGTGCGGGCCAGCAGCGGCGCCGGCTTCGGCCCGGGGACCGCCTCGGGAGCCGACCGGGCGTAAAACAGGGCCGGCCCGGACCGGCTCAGGCCGGCGTGCGTTCGAGCATCAGCGCGTTGAACGCGCCGTAGTCGAGCCGGTCCTCCAGGGCCGTGTACGTACCGTCGGTGAGCAGTTCGCGTGCGGCGCGCGCGGCGAGGCCGTAGGCGGCCTCGGCGATCGAGGAGCCGGCGCTGACCCTGGCCACGCCCAGCTCCGCCAGGACGGACACGGGCAGCGAGCCGGGCCCCGCCAGCAGGTTCAGCGGCGCCTCGACCCCGTCCACCAGGGCCGATACGGTCGCCCGGTCGAAGGCGCCGAGCACGAACACACCGTCCGCGCCCGCCGCCCGGTAGGCGGCGGCCCTGGCCAGGGTCTCCTTGATCCGGCCGGCCGGATCCCCGGCGGGCAGCCGGTGGGTGTCGATCCGGGCGTTGAGGAACAGCGGCACCCCGGCGGCGTCGGCGGCGGCGCGGGCGGCGGCGATCCGCGCGGCCTGCTCGGCGACGGGCCGCAGCGGCTCAGGACCGGTGCGCAGCGAATCCTCCAGGTTGACGCCGACGGCCCCGGCGTCCAGCACACCCCGCACGGTGTCGGCGACGTCCTCGGGGGTGGCGCCGTAGCCGCTCTCGATATCGGCGGTGACCGGTACGCGGACGGTGGCCGAGATTCGTGCCACCGCGGCCAGCGCGGTCGCCCGGTCCAGCCGGTCCCCGTCCCCGTACCCGAGCGTCCAGGACACCCCGGCGCTGGTGGTGGCGACGGCCGCGGCGCCGGCGTCCTCGGCGAGCCGGGCCGAGGCGGCGTCCCAGGCGTTGGGCAGGACGAGGGGCTTCCCGGGGATGTGCAGTGAGCGCAGGAGCAGCGCCTGGTCCTTGAGTGTTGTCATGACACCCACTTCACCAGCAGTTATGTCCTCGGGGCCAACGATTTTGCGTCGGCTCACCGGGGTGCGATCCGCTGCCTGGCATGTCGGAGCCCCGCCACTTTTGGGGAAGGTGGGCGGGGCTCCAGCGCTGTACGTGCTCGGGTCGCGTTCAGCCGTGGGACTTGGCGAGCGCGACCAGACCGCCGAAGGCGTCGGCGGTCAGGGTCAGAACGGGACCGGTCGGGTTCTTGCTGTCGCGGATCAAGACCTCGCCGGTTGCTGCTGCGTGCTTCGGTGCCCACTCGATGCACTGGCCGCCGTTGTTGCTGTATGTGCTCTTGATCCAACGCGTGCGTTCGGTCGTCACGGGGTGCCGAGCTTTCCGGACTTGACGCCTGCCACAAAAGAGGCAAAAGCGGCGGCAGGGAGAATCAGTATGGGTCCGCTTGGAGTCTTGGAATCGCGGACGGGGACGGCGCCGGTAGCGCACGCGTGTGCGGGCGACCACTCGACACAGGTGCCGCCGTTGTTGCTGTACGAAGATTTGGCCCAGAGGAGGGGCAGGGATTCGGTCGTCACGGGGTGCCCTTTCGTGCCTCATTGATCATGGCCACGGACGCCGCCTGGGAGAGCGCCTCGGCCTGTAGTTGATGGTAGGCCGTCAGTAGAGGTACGACGGATGCAGTTTCTCGGTCAAGGTGTCCTTGAGTCTGCGACTCGACATAGGCGACTACGGAGCGGTCGGCGAGCGTGAGCAAGTTGGTTGGTCGGTCTAGCGTTCGCTGCTCTCCCATGTCATACGGTGCGACCTGAAGCACGGTATTGGGAAGTGCGGCGAACTCGACCAGCCGCTGAAGTTGGGCATCCATGACTTGAACGCCCCCCACTGTGCGGCGAACACAGCTCTCGTCGATCACCACCAGGACCAGGGGTGCCCGGGGTCGCGTCAGCGTTGCTTGCCGCTCCGCCAGAATCGTTGCTCGGCTGTCTGCTAACTCACGTGTGATGGCACCACGTTGGACAGCGTTGTCGGCCAACACCCGTGCATACTCCGGTGTCTGCAACAAACCGGGGATGATGCCGATCTCGAACAGCCAGATCTCCACCGCCCGCCCTTCGTAACTCAGGTACTCCGGGAAGCCCTCCAGCAGTGAACCGTTCCTGAGTTCCCCCCACGCACGCTCGAACGACTCCGTACTCCCTACGAGTCCGAGGGTTGTATCAAGGCCGCGCGAAAGGCGGCGGGTTGGCGGTTTGGAACCGGTTTCGACCGCTGAGATATGCCTGCCCGAGTAGCCGAGCAGCACGCCAAGAGCGTCTTGCGTCCAACCACGTGCCTCACGTGCACTGCGCAGACGCACGCCGAAAGCGGCTTGGGGACTTGCCTCGGCGTTCAACTCCTTGCGGTTTACCAATGTGCCCTCCGCTTTCGGAACGTTGAAGAGCTTCGGACTCTAGGCCACTCTGAGGCACCACGGGTAGCGGTTTCGCTACGGAGAGGAGTGTCCGATGCCAGGTAGAAGCGTTCCTGCCCAGAGACAGCAGCCCAGGCGCGCCCCGATCGCCGGTTCTGCTCGTACGGACGAGCTAACCGTCAGCGTTGACGCGCGGCTGTTCTGGCGCCTGCGGCCCGACGGCGTGCGCGGTACGTACGCCGGGCCGGCACAGCCGCTTCCGGCGGACGTGCGGAGCGGCCACGAACGGCGGTGTGTCGATGTCGCCGCCGAGTGATCCACGCCGGTTGGGTTTCTCGCCGGCGGTGCGCAACCCTCCGATCAACCTTGCCCCTGCCCCCGATTGCGACGTGTGTGCCTGGTGGGACAGGCGTCGGGACAACGCGATGCGCGGCATCGGGGCCGTGAGCGCACTGCACTGTGCGCAGCAGATCGCGGCGCACCCGCACCGCCAGGCCGCTGACCGGGCGGCGATCCCGAACAGCGCGGCTCCCTTCGTCCATCTGCCGGAAGCCTCGCGGCAGATCACGCTCGTCGTGGGTATGGCGGTCTGGGACCCGGGGCGTGAGATGCCCGGTGTGGTGTACAAGCTTTACGGGAATCTGGCCTGTCTGATCCGGCCGTTCGGGAAATCGTGGAACGCCGTCGCGGCCAGGGTCCGTCCGGCGACGGACCGGGAGTGCCAACAGTTGCGGGCGCTCGCCAAGTTGCACCGGGAACGTGGCGGGGGCGGCGGGCGGCCGTGACCGACTCATGCGTCTACCTCGCCACCGTGACCGCCGAGGGGCCGGTCAACGGAGCGGCACACCGTTTTCTGCTCGGCACACATGAGACGACATCACCGGAACGGACGCTTCGTTGGCTCCGCGGGCAGGCTCGACGGATCGCAGACGGCCTCGATCCCGAT
Organism: Streptomyces sp. NPDC093109; assembly: GCF_040701725.1. Classification (NCBI taxonomy): domain Bacteria; kingdom Bacillati; phylum Actinomycetota; class Actinomycetes; order Kitasatosporales; family Streptomycetaceae; genus Streptomyces; species Streptomyces sp. NPDC093109. The sequence continues at coordinate 152,129 of NZ_JBFBEZ010000007.1, read as the reverse complement.
CCCTGCTCGGCGTGGATTCCGCGAGGCGCGATCGTTCCGGCAGTGGGCTGGGGTCCGAACCCCGGCCCGGGCCCTGTTCCGGATCCCGGCCAGGATGTGCCCGCCGTACTCCGCTTCTGGTGCGGTGACCTCACCGAGCAGGAGGTGGCGCGGAACCAACTGGCCGTCGGGCGTGGGTTCACACTCACCGTGCGGGACTCGCTGGGGCGCTACACCTTGAGCGCGAGCCCCGTTCCACAGTTCGTGCGGGCGCGCTCGGCACCCCTCGACGTTCAGCGGAGACACCAGAACCCACGGAAGCGGCGTTGGTTCGACCGGTTCCGCCGGCCGTCGCGCCTGCCGAACACCGCTGCGGCACTCAGCAGCCCCCGAACTCCGTACCGGTAGCTCCGACAACCATCGGCGGGGACAGCCGCCGGTACGGATACCACCCCGGTCGGCGCGGGAACGCAGACACCCGGCGCCCCCAAGAGGACCCTCGCAGGCGCGTGCGGACCGCCCGCGAGGACCACGGAATGCCGCCCCCGCCTCGGTCGGGCCGGGGCGCGCTCCGTGGAGTACGGCCGGAGCCCCCCGATCCGGCCACCGCACGGGGCGGGCCCGGCACCCAACCGGGCTCGCCCCACCAAGAAACTCCGTCGCTACCGGGTGGGTCTGTCCCCGGTGGCGACGGTTCCACCCCCGCCCGTACGCCAATGCGCGCTCGGACGGGTCAGCAATGCACACAACCGACAAGGAGAGTGCAGAGTGAGCGACACCATTTCCCGCCCCGCCCCCGAACAGGTGGCGGAACGGGCCCGAGAGATCGTGTCGGCGATTCAGGCCGACCCCGAGTACGACGCGTTCACCGCCGCCGCGCTGAAGTACGACGAGGCATGGACGTGCTTCACCGGTTTCCCGGTCATCAGTAACTGGGACCTGGACACCGACAAGCGCCCGCTGCTCACTGAGGGACTTCGGGCCCTCGCTCTCAAGGCCGCTGTCTACGAACTCGGTGGTCAGGACGAGGACATGACGGAAATCCCCGTCGCTGTTCCCGTGGACGAGATGATGCACGCGATGATCGCGCAACCGCAGCTCCTCGCGCGCATCGCGGACCGGGTGGGAGTCTCGGTCATCCACCAGACCGACAAGGAACACCACGAGTACGCGGCCGGCGACTACACGCACACCGCGTACGCCCTCGCGTGGGGTGAGCCGAATGACCGTTACTGGGTCGGTCACGCCGAAGTAAACCGGCGGTTGGGAATCCTGGACGCCAAGTACGAGGCGGCGGGATTCCTGCGGTCGGGCAAGGCGCACTCGTTCGACTTCAGCCTGTTCTAACGGCTAGTTGAGCGCGCGGCGCAGCGCTGCGACGGGATCCACACCCGGGAAAGTCTGCGGGATCTCGGCAAGGGCACGATCAATCAGCGTTTCGACCATGCCCGGTGCTGCGCCGTACAACACGACCCGCAGATACGGCACCAGGTCGGACACGTCTGCGGGAAGAACGAACGGTTGCGTGAGAGGCACGCCATCGGACTTGTACCGACCGACCGGTAACCCCACCTTGCCGGGGTGGACGCAAACAGGTACACGTTCGGCGGTGTAGCGGTGTCCATCGGCCGGGTCGAATGGGCATTCCTTTGATGGACGCTCGAACACGTCGAACTCCCCGAGCGGAAAGCGACGTGATGGACAAATGCCGCATGCTGTGTGGTGTCCGTCGCCGGTGACGAAAGCCTCGTCCATGTGTCGACCCTAGCGGCACGGCACGTAAGAACGCGTTCCAGTCCCGGATGCTGTGGTTGTCCGGGTACCCGGCGTACCTGGCAATGGGGTCGGGGCTGCGGCACCCTGGAGGGATGAGTACTTCGGCGCGGCCCGGCACGCAGACCGGCCAGGAGACGGAGATGCGGCGGCACGAACTGGCGGGATTCCTGCGCAGCCGCCGCGAGCGCATCACGCCCGAGCAGGTGGGGCTCGACCGGGGCAGACGACGGCGTACGCCCGGACTGCGGCGCGAGGAGGTCGCCCAGCTCTCGGCCGTCGGCGTGACCTGGTACACCTGGCTGGAGCAGGCGCGGCCCATCCAGGTGTCCGCGCAGGTGCTGGACGCGCTGGCCCGGGCGCTGCTGCTCGACTCCGGTGAGCGCACGCATCTCTTCGCCCTCGCCGCGACCGTCGACCCGGCCCCCGGCACGCCGTGCCCCACCGTCACGCCCGCGCTGCGGCAGATGCTGGAGCGGCTGGAGCCGTTCCCGGCCTGTGTGCAGAACAGCCGGTACGACATCCTCGCGTACAACAGCACCTACAGCGTGCTGATGTGCGACCTCGACGCGCTGCCGCCCGGCGACCGCAACTGCCTGTGGCTGGCCTTCACCAACGACGAGTGGGGGCAGTCGCTCGGCAACCGCGACGAGACCCGCCGGCTCATGGTGGGCAAGTTCCGCGCCTCCATGGCCGAGCATCTCGCCGAGCCGCCCTGGAAGACGCTGCTCGGACGGCTGCGGGCGGCGTCGCCCGAGTTCCGGGAGATCTGGGAGGAGCACGAGGTGGTCGCGCCCACCGGGGACCGGACGAAGCGGTTCGTCAACTCCCGGGTCGGGCAGCTCAGTCTGGCGCACACCAACCTCTGGCTCGGTCCGGCCTCCGGGCCCCGGCTCGTGAGCTACGTACCGGTGGACGAGGAGTCCCGGCGCCGGCTGGAGCGGCTTCAGGCGTCGCTGCCGGTGCCCGCGCCGGTGCCGGAGCCGGTGCCGGAGTCCGAGCCGGTGCCGGAGTCGGAGCGTGCGTCCGGATCCCGGTCCGCGCCGGAGGCCGCCCCCGCCCTGGTCTGACCCGGCCCGGCCGCCGCCGGCTCCAGGCGCTCCGCCGTCCGCAGCGCCGTACCGCGCGCCCAGGAGCCGCTTGTCAGCATGCCGACCAGCAGGACGCAGGCGCCGCACGCCGAGATGATCCACCAGGCCGTGCGGCTCGCGTCCGCGAACCCGTGCCCGTACGAAGCGGAGCCCGCCGCGCCCGCCAGCCCGCCCGCCAGCACCGCGCCGATCACCGCGACGCCCAGCGTCTGGCCGATCTGCCGGCTGGTGGACGCGACGGCAGCCGCCACGCCCGCCTGGGAGCGCGGCATGCCGGAGACGGCGGTGTTGGTGATGGGCGCGTTGACCATGCCGAACCCGATGCCGAACACCACGTACCCGGTGAACAGCAGCGCCGTGGTCCGCTCCGCGTCGACCACGGCGAAGAGCAGCGCGCTCGCCGTCATCGCGGTCCCGGCGATCAGCAGCGAGAGCCGTGGCCCCCTGCTGCCGATCAGCCGGCCGGAGATCGGTGCGCAGACGAAGGTCATGGCGGCCATCGGGAGCATGTACAGCCCGGCGTGCAGCGCGGAGAGCCCCCGTACGTTCTGCAGATAGAGCGTGTTGAGGAAGAGGAACCCGCCCAGCGAGGCGAACGCGCACACCGCGATGACGGTCGCCCCGCTGAACGGCGCGCTCCGGAAGAACCGCAGGTCGATCAGTGGCTCCGCGCGCCTCGTCTCGTACAGCACGAGACCGGCCAGGGAGAGCACCGAGACGGCGGCGAAGGACATGATCAGCGGCGAGGTCCAGCCCGCCGAGGGCGCCTCGATGATCGCGTACGTCAGCGCGCCGAGCACACCGATGATCAGCAGCTGCCCCACGGGGTCGGGCCTGCGGGGCTTCGGGGCGCGCGATTCGGGGACGTACCGCCGGGTCAGCAGCAGGGCGGCGACGCCGATCGGCAGATTGATCCAGAAGATCGACCGCCAGCCCACCGAGTCCACCAGCAGCCCGCCGACCAGCGGGCCCGCCGCCATCGAGATGCCCACCACCGCGCCCCAGACGCCGATGGCGCGGGCCCGCTCGCGCGGCTCGGTGAAGGTGTTCGTGATGATCGACATCGCGACGGGGTTGAGCATCGAACCGCCGACGGCCTGCACCATCCGGAACGCGACCAGCGAGGTGAGGTTCGGCGCGACCGAGCAGAGCGCCGAGCCGAGCGTGAAGAGCACCAGGCCGGTCTGGAAGACCCGGCGCCGGCCGATCCGGTCGGCCGTCGAGCCCGAGAGCATCAGCAGGGAGGCGATCACGAGGGTGTACGCGTCGATCGTCCACTGGAGTCCGGAGACCGAGGCGTGCAGCTCTCTCTGCATGGAGGGCAGCGCGACATTGAGGATGGTGTTATCGAGACTGACGATCAGAAGACTCATACAGCAGATCGCCAGCACCAGCGTTTTCCGGCGGGGACTCACATCGGGCATGCATCGATAGTACGGCTAACTAACAACTTCTCGCGTGAGGGACAATGGCGGCATGACCGCTCCGTTCCCGGCCACCACGTTCCCGGCCACCACGCTTCCGGCCGCCCCGCTCGCCATCGGCCCGTACACCGTCCAGCCGCCGGTGGTGCTCGCCCCCATGGCCGGGATCACCAATGCCCCCTTCCGTACGCTGTGCAGGGAGTTCGCCGAAGGCGCGCGGGGGTTCGGGGGTCGTCCCCCGGTGGATGCCGCCAGTGGTGGGAAAGGGCTGTTCGTCAGCGAGATGATCACCACGCGGGCGCTGGTCGAGCGCAATGAGAAGACCATGCAGCTCATCCGCTTCGACGTGACCGAGACGCCCCGCTCGATCCAGCTGTACGGAGTCGATCCGGTCACCGTCGGCAAGGCCGTCCGCATGATCGTGGACGAGGACCTCGCCGACCACATCGACCTCAACTTCGGCTGCCCGGTGCCCAAGGTGACCCGCAGGGGCGGCGGCTCGGCACTCCCGTACAAGCGGCCCCTGCTGCGGGCGATCCTGCGCGAGGCCGTGTCGAACGCCGGGGAGCTGCCGGTCACGATGAAGATGCGCAAGGGCATCGACGACGACCACCTCACCTTCCTCGACGCCGGCCGGATCGCGGTCGAGGAGGGCGTGACGGCCATCGCGCTGCACGGCAGGACCGCCGCCCAGCACTATGGCGGCACTGCCGACTGGGACGCGATCGCGCGGCTCAAGGAGCATGTTCCGGAGCTTCCGGTGCTCGGGAACGGTGACATCTGGTCGGCCCGGGACGCCCTGCGGATGGTGCGCGAGACCGGCTGTGACGGTGTGGTCGTGGGGCGCGGCTGTCTGGGGCGGCCGTGGCTCTTCGGCGATCTGGTGGCCGCGTTCGAGGGTACGGGGACGGTCGCGGCGCCGACCCTGCGCGAGGTCGCCGGTGTCATGCGGCGCCACGCGGAGCTGCTGGGGGAGTGGATCGGGGACGAGGCCCGGGGTGTGATCGACTTCCGTAAGCATGTGGCCTGGTATCTGAAGGGCTTCTCGGTGGGTTCGACGCTGCGCAAGCAGCTCGCGGTCACGTCGTCGCTGGCCCAGTTCGACGAGCTGATCGCCGGGCTCGACCTGGACCAGGCGTGGCCGGACGGTGCGGACGGGCCGCGTGGGCGGACTTCGGGGAACAACCGGGTGGCGTTGCCGGACGGCTGGCTGAAGGATCCGTCCGACTGCGCGGGTATCGGCGCGGACGCCGAGCTGGACACCTCGGGCGGCTGACCGGCCGGGCGGCCCCCGGCGCGGCGTTCCGGTTCTACGGCGGCCCGCTCACTCCGTCCGGCCGCCCCGGGGCGGTGCCACGTCGGGGCCCGCGTGCCGTGCCAGTGGTGCCGCGGCTGCCGAGTTGCTGACGCTGAACGCGACGCTGCCCGCCCGGTAGCGGTCGTCGGTCCACTCGATGGGCCGGCCCGTTGCGGTGTTCGTCAGATGGCGCTGGCGCAGCAGCGGGCTGCCCCGGCGCACCTGGAGCAGCCGCGCGTCCTCGCTGCCCGCAGGGACCGCGTCGATCAGGTGCTCCCCGTAGTGGGCCACCACGCCCGCGTCCTCGGCGAGGCTGTTCATGATCGACACCACATCGTCGGGCAGCGCACGCACGAAGGGCGCCACCCACTCCGTGTACACGGTCCGCTCGACCATCACCGGCTCCCCGTCGAGCAGGCGCAGCCGCACCACGTACAGCACCTCGCTGCCGGGGGCGGTCCCGAGCCGGGCCGCCTCCTCCGCCGTCGCGCCCCTGGCCGTACGGGTGATGATGCGGCCGGCCACCTCGCACCCCATGGCCCGGCCCCACTGGGCGAAGCTGTGGAGCTGCTGGAAGCTGTGCCGCAGCTCCTGGCGCAGCACGACCCGGCGCGCGCCCTGGCGCGAGCCGATCAGCCCGTCCGAGGCGAGCAGCCCCACGGCCTGGCGCACCGTGCCGCGCGAGACGGACCAGCGGGCGGCGAGATCGCTCTCCGAGGGCAGCAGGGCGCCCACCGGGTACTCGCCGTCCAGGATCGCCGTGCGCAGCGCCTCCGCGATCTCCAGATAGCGTGCCCCGCTCACCCGGGCCCCCTTGCGTCGCTCATGCGTACCATCCTCGCTCACGCCCTGAACTGTGCACAGGTATACCGAATCACCGATGATCCGGCCTTCACTTCCGCCCCACGGGTGACCGGCCGCCGGTACGCGTTGTAGTTCCTCTTGTACACCCTGTGGATCGCGGATACGCTCCAACTCGCCGCGCTGATCAGGGGGTTGCGGGCGCTTTGTCTTCTCCCGGTCGTGTGGTGACGTACATCAGGCGTTAACGGACCGGACACCTGAGTCGGGCGAACTGATGCCAGCTTGTATGAACAAGTTTCTCACTTCCTCGTCTCCGGGAGACACCGAGTGACCCGACAGCCCCTGACCCGAAAGCCCCTGACGCGCCTCATCTCCGCCGTCGCGCTCGGCACGGCCGCGCTCACCACCCTGTCCGGCTGCGGCGCCGCGCCCGAGAAGGACGCCGCCGCCGACAAGGCCGCCTCCGCGGCCTCCGCCGCGGACTTCGGCGGTCTCGACGCCCTCGTCACCGCAGCCGAGAAGGAGGGCACGCTCAACGCGATCGCCCTGCCGCCGGACTGGGCCAACTACGGCGAGGTCATCAAGGCGTTCGAGGCCAAGTACAAGGTCAAGGTCGCCGTCGAGAACCCCGATGCCTCCAGCTCCGACGAGATCTCCGCCGTCAAGTCCCGCAAGGGCCAGAAGCGCGCCCCCGACGTACTTGACCTCGGTATCTCCTTCGCCCGCAGCGGCGCCGCCGAGAAGCTCTTCGCGCCGTACAAGGTCGAGGCGTGGGACAGGATCCCGGAGTCCCAGAAGGACAAGGACGGCCTCTACTTCAACGACTACGGCGGCTATGTCTCGATCGGCTGCGACGCCTCCCGGATCAAGAACTGCCCGGAGACCTTCGCCGATCTCCTCAAGCCCGAGTACAAGGGCAAGGTCTCGCTCAACGGAAATCCGACCAAGGCCGGCGCGGCCTTCGGCGGCGTGTTCGCGGCCTCCCTCGCCAACAAGGGCTCCTTCGGGGACATCCAGCCGGGTATCGACTTCTTCGGCAAGCTGAAGAAGAACGGCAACTTCATCCCCGTCGAATCCACCCCGGCGACCATCGAGAAGGGCGAGACGCCCATCAGCATCGACTGGGACTACCTGAACGCCGGGTACGCGGACCAGTTCAAGGGCAAGGGCGTCGACTGGAAGGTCGCCGTCCCGAGCGACGGCGTCTACGCGCAGTACTACTCGCAGGCCATCAACAAGGACGCGCCCCACCCGGCCGCCGCCCGCCTCTGGATGGAGTTCCTCTACAGCGCCGAGGGCCAGAACCTCTGGCTGAAGGGGTACGCGCGCCCCGTGCTGCTGCCCGCCATGACCGCCGACGGCACCGTCGACAAGACCTTCGTCAGCAAGCTCCCCGAGGTCGCCGGCACCCCGACCTTCCCGACCTCGGAAGAGCTCGACAAGGCCAACGCCGACCTCGCCGCGAACTGGGACAAGGCCGTCTCCTGATGACAGCGCTCCCTCCCGCGACGGTGACGGCCGGGCGTCGAGGGGCCCCGGCCGGGCGCCCCGGCCCGGCCGCCCGGGGCCGGAAGCTGCCCAGTTGGCTCGGCGCCCTGCCGCTGCTGGTCTTCGCCGCGATCGGCTTCGGGCTGCCCGTCGGCGCCCTGCTGTACGGGGCCGTCACCCGCGACGACCCGGCGACCGGCGCCACGGCCCTGACCGGCGAGCACCTCCAGCGCTCGCTCCAGGGCCCCTACCTCGGCTCGCTCGTCGGCAGCGTCCAGCTCTCCTCACTGACCGCGCTGATCGGTACGGTCCTCGGCGTCCTGATCGCCCAGGCCGTCGTCACCGCGCGTGGCGGGGCGCTGCGTACCGCCGTCCTCACGGCCTCCGGGGTGCTCGCCAACTTCGGCGGGATCCCCCTCGCGTTCGCGTTCGTCGCCACCCTCGGCATCTCCGGTGTCGTCACGCGCCTCGGGCACCTCGACAGCCTCGGCTGGAACCTCTACTCCTTCACCGGGCTCGCCGTCATCTACCTCTACTTCCTGGTGCCGCTGATGGTGCTGGTGATCCTCCCGGCGCTGGACGGGCTGCGCCCGCAGTGGCGGGAGGCCGCCCAGAACGCGGGCGCCACCGCCTGGCAGTTCTGGCGCCATGTCGGGCTGCCGGTCCTCGCGCCCTCGCTGCTCGGCGGGTTCGTGCTGCTCTTCGGCAGCGCCTTCGCCGCGCACGCCACCGCCGCCGCGCTGGTCGGCGGCTCCGTCCCGCTGGTCACGCTGAAGATCGCGGACGCGCTCTCCGGCAACGTACTGGTCGGGCAGGAGAACGTGGCGCTCGCGCTGAGCCTCGACATGATCGTGATCGCCGGGGTCGTCATGGCGGTCTATCTGCCCCTCCAGCGACGGAGTTCCCGATGGCTGCACTGACGCCCACCGCCGCTCCCGCCCGGCCGGGACCGGCCGGCGGCCCGGACGCCCGGGCGACGGCGGGGGCAGGGGCCCGGCGCCGCCCGCGCGTCTGGCGGGGCGTCGTCCTCGTGCTGGCCGGGCTCTACTTCGTCGTACCGCTGCTGTCGTCGTTCGTGTTCACGGTGCACATCCCGAACCAGGGCGTCACCTTCGCCGCGTACACCGGGATCCTGTCCGCCGACGGCTTCGGCCGGAGCCTGCTGCTGTCCCTCGGGCTGGCCGCCGCGACCATCGCGCTCTCCCTGCTGCTCACCGTGCCGGCGCTGCTGGCGGTACGGCTCGGGGCGCCCCGGCTGCGGCCCGTCGTCGAGGTCGTCTGCATGCTGCCGCTGGTGGTGCCGCCGATCGCGCTGGTCACCGGGGTCACCACGGTGCTGCGCTGGGGGCCCGACCATCTGTCGCGGACGCCGTTCTACCAGACGTTCCTGGCCGTGCAGAACGAGTCGTTCCCGGTCGTGCTCGTCCTCGCCTACACGGTGCTCGCGCTGCCGTTCGTCTACCGCTCGCTGGACGCGGGGCTGCGCGCCGTCGACGTACCGACCCTGGTGGAGGCCGCGCGCAACTGCGGGGCCGGGCGGCTGTACACCGTGTGGCGGGTCATCCTGCCCAATCTGCGCTCCTCGCTGGCCGGGGCGTCGTTCCTGACCCTGGCGCTGGTGCTGGGGGAGTACACGATCGCCTCGCTGCTGGGCTTCCGGCCGTTCGCGGTGTGGATCGTGTCCGTCTCGGGCGCCGAGGCGCGGATGTCGGTCGCGGTGTCCCTGCTCTCCCTGCTGATCACCTGGGGGCTGCTGCTGGTCCTGTCGCGGGCCGGTACGCGCGGCGCCGCCGCCTCGGTCTCCGCCGTCCCCTCAGCCTCCGCCGTCCCGTCCGCCTCTTCCGCCGCCTCCGGCAAGGAGTAGCCGCCCCATGTCACCCACCCCCACGGCGACGGCCACCGGCGCCCTCGTCGAATTCCGCGGGCTGCGCCGTGCCTTCGGCCCGACCGTCGCGCTCGACGGCCTCGACCTGACCGCCCGCCCCGGCGAACTGCTCGCCCTGCTCGGCCCCTCCGGCTGCGGCAAGACCACCGCGCTGCGGGTCCTCGCGGGCTTCGAACAGCCGGACGCGGGCGAGGTGCTGGTGGACGGCGAGGACATCACGCGCGTCCCGGCCAACCGCCGCGACGCCGGGATGGTCTTCCAGTCGTACAGCCTCTTCCCGCACCTCAACGCCCGCGACAACGTGGCCTTCGGGCTGCGCGTACGGAAGGTGCCGGCCGCCGAGCGGCACCGGCGCGCGGCCGAACTCCTCGACCTGGTCGGCCTGCCCGAGCACGGCGGACGCTTCCCGCACCAGATGTCCGGCGGCCAGCAGCAGCGGGTGGCGCTGGCCCGCGCGCTGGCGCTGGAACCGCGCGTCCTGCTGCTCGACGAGCCGCTGTCGGCGCTCGACGCCAAGGTGCGGCTGACGCTGCGCGAGGAGATCCGGCGGCTCCAGCTCTCGCTGGGGATCACGACCGTCTTCGTGACGCACGACCAGGAGGAGGCGCTGTCCATGGCCGACCGGGTGGCCGTGCTCAACGCGGGCCGGCTCGAACAGTGCGCGCCGCCCGCCGAGCTGTACGAGCGGCCCGCCACGCCCTTCGTCGCCGAGTTCGTCGGCACGATGAACCGGCTGCCCGGCCGGCGCGCGGACGGCGGCCGGATCGAGGTCGCCGGGGTCGCGCTGCCGGTGGACGGCGGGATTCCGGCGGGCGGGGAGGTGGAGGTGCTGATCCGGCCCGAGAACATCACCGCCACCGCCGACCCCGAGGGGACGGCCACGGTCGTCTCCGCCTCCTTCTTCGGCTCGGTCACGCGGGTGCTGCTGGATCTGCCCGGCGGCGGCTCGGTGCACTCCGATGTGCCGTCGCGGGACGCCGGCGCGCTGCTGCCGGGGGTACGGGCGACGGTGGCGCCGGCGCACCGCCCGGTGCTCGTCGTACCGGCGGCGGGTAGCGCGGCGGGCGCGGCGGCGGGTAGCGCGGCGGGCGCTTCCGTATGAGCGGCTTTCCGTTGGGTCCCTCCGCCGTACCCTCCGCAGTCCCCTCCGCCGTCCTCTTCGACATGGACGGCACCCTCGTGGACACCGAGGTGCTCTGGTGGGAGGCGGCCGACGAGGTCGCCGCCGGGCTCGGTCACCGGCTCACCGACGCGGACGCGCCGGAGGTCGTCGGCCGGGCGGTCGCCGACACCGCCGCTCATCTGATCCGGATCACGGGCGCGGCCGATCCGGGGAGAGTGGCGGCGGATCTGACGGAGTCCTTCTTCCTACGGGTGGCCGCGGGCGCCCCGCCCCGGCCCGGCGCCCGCCGGCTGCTGGCCGAACTGGAGCGGGCGCGGGTGCCGTTCGCGCTGGTCAGCGCCTCGCCCCGGACCGTGGTCGACTCCGTGGTCGGCGGCTCGCTGGCCGATGTCCCGTTCGCCTTCACGCTCTCGGCCGACGACACCGTACGGACCAAGCCGCACCCCGATCCGTACCGTGCGGCGGCCGAGCGGTTCGGCGCCGCGCCCGGCGCGTGTGTCGCGGTGGAGGACTCGCCGGACGGCACCGCGTCCGCCGAGGCCGCGGGGTGCCCGGTGCTGGTGGTCCCGTCGCTGCTGCCGGTCGGTCCCGGGGCCGGGCGGTATGTCGTGAAGAGCCTGGAGGACGTGGATCTCGGGGTGCTGCGGGAGTGCGCCGGAGGAGTGGCACGGGGGCGTGATTCTCGCCACGTTTGATTTGGTGGCGGCTCAGATGAGCGAATCTTGAGTGGCTGCATCTCCAGAAGGGGTGGCACGGGGTGCCACCCCTTCTGCGTTCAAGAGGTAAACTCAAACGTCGCCATTGCCGCTCATTTGAGCGCGTTCTGTCATGCGTCGGTCATGGCCGCTTCGAGGGGTGAAGGAAGCGGGTTCCGGCCGCCTCACGCGACCGCCTTTCGATCCATCGGCGGACGGGTGGTGAATGGGGCGAGGCAGTCGGGTGGCGGTGCCGAGGCGCCTTCGATCTGGGTATGTTCCTCGCCAGCCAGGGCAGCCACCGCGTCATCGAGGAGTCGGGACCCGTGTCGGAAAACAGCGATCTCCACGCAGCCACCGCCGAGAAGTACGTCTACGACTTCACCGAGGGCAACAAGGATCTGAAGCATCTGCTCGGCGGCAAGGGCGCGAACCTCGCCGAGATGACGAACCTCGGACTGCCGGTCCCGCCCGGCTTCACCATCACCACCGAGGCGTGCAACATCTACCTCGGCAGCGGCAAGGAGCCGGCCGCCCTGCGCGACGAGGTGAGCGCGCACCTCGACGCCCTCGAACAGCGGATGGGCAAGCGGCTCGGCCAGCACGACGACCCGCTGCTCGTCTCCGTACGCTCCGGCGCCAAGTTCTCCATGCCCGGCATGATGGACACCGTCCTCAACGTCGGTCTCTCCGATGCCTCCGTGGCCGGGCTCGCCGCCCAGGCCGGCGACGAGCGCTTCGCCTGGGACTCGTACCGGCGGCTCATCCAGATGTTCGGCAGAACCGTCCTCGGCGTCGACGGCGCGCTCTTCGAGGACGCGCTGGAAGCGGCCAAGAGGAGCAGGAAGGCCGCCACCGACGTCGATCTGGACGTCACCGACCTCCAGAAGCTCGTCAAGCGCTTCAAGAAGATCGTCTCCGATCAGGCCGGCCGCGCCTTCCCGCAGGACCCGCGCGAGCAGATGGATCTCGCGATCCGCTCCGTCTTCGAGTCCTGGAACACCGACCGCGCCAAGCTCTACCGCCGCCAGGAGCGCATCCCCGGCGACCTCGGCACCGCCGTCACCATCTGCTCCATGGTCTTCGGCAACCTCGGCCCCGAGTCGGGTACGGGCGTCGCCTTCACCCGCGACCCCGCCAGCGGCCACAAGGGTGTGTACGGGGACTACCTCCAGAACGCCCAGGGCGAGGACGTCGTCGCGGGCATCCGCAACACCGTGCCCCTCGCCGAACTGGAGACCATCGACAAGGAGTCGTACGACCGGCTGCTCTCCATCATGGACACCCTGGAGACGCACTACCGGGACCTGTGCGACATCGAGTTCACCATCGAGCGGGGCAGGCTCTGGATGCTCCAGACCCGCGTCGGCAAGCGCACCGCCGGCGCCGCCTTCCGGATCGCCACCCAGCTCGTCGACCAGGGGCTGATCGACGAGGCCGAGGCGCTCCGGCGGGTCAACGGCGCCCAGCTCGCGCAGCTGATGTTCCCGCGCTTCGACGAGGACACCAAGCGCGAGCTGCTCGGACGGGGCATCGCCGCCTCGCCGGGCGCCGCCGTCGGCAAGGCCGTCTTCGACTCGTACACCGCCATCAAGTGGTCCCGCTCCGGCGAGAAGGTCATCCTGATCCGCCGCGAGACCAACCCCGACGACCTCGACGGCATGATCGCCGCCGAGGGCATCCTCACCTCGCGCGGCGGCAAGACCTCGCACGCCGCCGTCGTGGCGCGCGGCATGGGCAAGACCTGTGTCTGCGGCGCCGAGGAGCTGGAGGTCGACACCAAGGCGCGCCGGCTGACGGCGGGGACGACCGTCATCGAGGAGGGCGACACCGTCTCCATCGACGGCTCGACCGGCAAGGTCTACCTCGGTGAGGTCCCGGTCGTACCGTCCCCCGTCGTCGAGTACTTCGAGGGCCGGATGCACGCGGGCGCCGACGAGGCCGACGAACTCGTCGAGGCCGTCCACCGGATGATGGCGTACGCCGACCGCCGGCGCCGGCTGCGGGTGCGCGCCAACGCCGACAACGCCGAGGACGCCCTGCGCGCCCGCCGCTTCGGCGCCCAGGGCATCGGGCTCTGCCGTACGGAGCACATGTTCCTCGGCGAACGCCGCACGATGGTCGAGAAGTTGATCCTGGCCGACACGGACGAGGAGCGCGAGACGGCACTGGGTGCCTTGCTGCCGCTCCAGAAGAAGGACTTCATCGAGCTGTTCGAGGCGATGGACGGACTGCCCGTGACGGTCCGGCTGCTCGACCCGCCGCTGCACGAGTTCCTGCCCGACATCACCGAACTCTCGGTACGGGTCGCCCTCGCCGAGGCCCGCAAGGACCACAACGAGAACGACCTGCGCCTCCTCCAGGCCGTCCACAAGCTCCACGAGCAGAACCCGATGCTGGGCCTGCGCGGAGTCCGGCTCGGGCTCGTCATCCCCGGCCTCTTCGCCATGCAGGTACGGGCCATCGCCGAGGCGTCCGCCGAGCGGCTGAACGCCAAGGGCGACCCGCGCGCCGAGATCATGATCCCGCTGGTCGGTACGGTCCAGGAGCTGGAGATCGTCCGCGACGAGGCCGAGCGGGTCATCGCCGAGGTCGAACGGGCCACCGGCACCGAACTCCGGCTCGCGCTCGGCACGATGATCGAGCTGCCGCGTGCCGCGCTCACCGCAGGACAGATCGCGGAGGCCGCCGAGTTCTTCTCCTTCGGTACGAACGACCTCACGCAGACCGTCTGGGGCTTCTCCCGGGACGATGTGGAGGCGAGCTTCTTCACGGCGTACCTGGAGAAGGGCATCTTCGGGGTCTCGCCGTTCGAGACCATCGACAGGGACGGCGTGGGCGCGCTCGTCCGCAGCGCCGTCGAGGCGGGCCGCGCCACCCGGCCCGGGCTGAAGCTGGGCGTCTGCGGCGAGCACGGCGGCGACCCGGAGTCCGTGCACTTCTTCCACGAGGTGGGCCTCGACTACGTCTCCTGCTCCCCGTTCCGCATTCCGGTCGCGCGCCTGGAGGCGGGCCGCGCGGCGGTGGGCTCGGGCGGCAGCGACTCGCGGTAGCGCCTACGGGCCGACAACAGAGCCACAGCGAGAGAAGGGGCGGGTGCCTTGTGCGGAGGCGCCCGCCCCTTCGTCATGGAGAAAGGAAGGGCGGGCGAGGTCAGGAGAGGTCGGGAGAGGGGAGAGGAGTGCGGCCGGCGGATCCCCACCCACCGACCGCACTCCATTAGCGAGCCGGGCATGGAGCCGCACCCGTACCGACCGCCGCCGAGCGAGCAAAGCCCCCCACGGCCTTCACTGCGCCTATTCGGTCGCCCGGGTTTCATGCCCGACGAGGTACAGCATTTCCGTTGCGGCCACACCTCCGCGACGGGTTTCAACTGTGGCTGAAACACCGTGGTAACAGCCGGTGATGGCATGCATACTCATTGCTGGGGAGATTGCGGATGCAACAGGTTGTGCAACAGGTGGGGATTTCATGCTGCGTATTCATTTCACGGAGAAGGATCTCGCGCGGGTCCGGATGGCCGCCGGTCCCGATCCGCTGTGGGAAACGATTCTGAGCTTTCACCGAATAAGAGACCGCCGTGCTCCGCTGGCCTTTGGGGAATGGCGCAGGGAAGCACGGACCCGGTTGAATGGTGAGACAAGCCTGCTCTCCGCGCTCGTTCCGCAGCGCGGCTATTTCCCGGATTTCCTGACGCCAGGTCAAGAAGCGCTCGGCCTCGACGCCGGCCTCGACGCGCTGCGCGCCACCGCGCCCGACCGGATCCGGGGCGAGCTGGCGCTGCTGAGCGCGTCGGGCGCCCGTCCGGTACGCAAGGACGGCACCCGTCCGGCCCGGCAGGGCCCGGGTGGCCGGCTCACGACCCTCGCCGACAGCGGCCCCGGCCGCCTCGGACGGCTCGTCGAGGTGATCCGTACGTACCACCGGGCGGCCGTCGAGCCGTACTGGGCGCATGTCCGCGCCCGGGTCGAGGCGGACCGCGCGCTGCGCGGCCGGGCGCTGCTCGACGGCGGCGCGGACGAACTGCTCTCCTCGCTGCCGCCGATGGTCCGCTGGCACGGCCAGGTGCTGGAGGCGGACTACCCCGTCGAGCGCGAACTGCGGCTGGAGGGGCGGGGGCTGCTGCTCCAGCCGTCGTTCTTCTGCCGCACCACCCCGGTCGTCTACCGCGATCCGGCGCTGGCACCGGTCCTCGTCTACCCGGTCACCCACTCCGAGCCGCCCCCGGTCGCGGAGCGCGCGGGCCCCTCGCTCGGCCGGCTGGTCGGACACACCCGCTCGGCCGTCCTGCGCGCCATCGAACACGGCTGCACCACCAGCGAACTGGCCCGCAGGACAGGCGTGTCACTCGCCTCCGCCAGCCAGCACGCCGGCGTCCTGCGGGAGTCCGGCCTCATCAGCACGCTCCGCTACGGAAACGCCGTCCTGCACACCCTGACCCCGCTGGGCGGCGCGCTGCTGCGGGGCGGCGGCGTCCACGCCGACGAGGCTCCGCGACCGTAACGGCGGTGCGGGCTCGCGGTCGTGGCGGCACGTGCCACTTCGTCCGGCTCCGTTGACGAACGTGCGTACCGCCTCTACCTTCCGAACCAGCGCGCTCGAAACTTCCGTGAAACTTTCCGAAACTGTAGGAGCCGCCATGAGCACGATGGGAACGAGAACCGCGAGACTCCGTGCCTTACGCCGGGTCGCCGCCGCCCGGGCCGCCACCGCACTCTCCGCGCTGACCGCCGTGGCCGTCGCCGTGGTCGGCCTCGCCGCCGCCCCCGCGCACGCGGCCGACCCCGTACTGCGCGACCTGGCCACGGCCAAGGGCAAGTACTACGGCACCGCCATCCCCGCCGGCCGGCTCACCGGGACCCACGGGAGCGTCGCCGCCGCCCAGTTCGGCTCGATCACCGCCGAGAACGAGATGAAGTGGGGCTCGGTCGAGCCGACCCGGGGCAGCTTCAGCTGGACCGGCGCCGACCAGATCATGAGCTTCGCCGCCGCCAACGGGCAGAAGGTGCGCGGACACACGCTCGTCTGGCACAGCCAGCTGCCCAGCTGGCTCGCCAACGGCACCTTCGGCAACGACGAGCTGCGCACCATCATGACCGACCACGTCACCACCCAGACCGCCCGCTACAAGGGCCGCATCGACCAGTGGGACGTGGTCAACGAGGCGCTGAACGAGGACGGCACCCTGCGGGCCAGCAAGTTCTACACCCAGCTCGGCGAGTCCTACATCGCCGACGCGTTCCGCGCAGCCCGCGCCGCCGACCCCGCCGCCAAGCTCTACATCAACGACTACAACACCGACGCCACCGGCGCCAAGAGCAACGGCCTCTACTCCCTGGTCCAGCGGCTCCAGGCGCAGGGCGTGCCGATCGACGGCGTCGGCTTCCAGACCCACCTCATCATCGGCCAGGTGCCGGCCACCTTCCAGGCCAACCTCCAGCGCTTCGCCGACCTCGGCCTGGACGTCGCGATCACCGAACTCGACATCCGGATGCCCCTGCCCGCCACCGACAGCCAGCTCGCCCAGCAGAAGTCCGACTTCAAGGCCGTCACCAACGCCTGCCTCGCCGTCACCCGCTGCAAGGGCGTCACCGTCTGGGGCTTCAGCGACGCGGTGTCGTGGGTGCCCGACGTCTTCCCCGGCCAGGGCGCGGCCACCCCGTACAACGAGAACTACCAGCCCAAGCCCGCGTACTACGGCATCGCCGAGGCCCTCGGCTGGACGGACGACGGCTCGGGCGGCGGTGGCGGAGGCGGTGGTGGCGGCACCACCGGCTGCGCCGTCACGTACGCCAACCAGAGCCAGTGGAACACCGGCTTCACCGCCAGTGTGACCATCAAGAACACCGGCTCGTCCGCGATCAGCGGCTGGAACCTGGCCTGGACCTGGCCCTCCGGCCAGAGCGTCACCTCCGCGTGGAACGCCACGATCACCCAGGCGGGCGCGCAGGCCACCGCCGTCAATCTCACCTACAACGCGGCCATCGCCGCCGGCGGCACGGTGAACTTCGGCTTCAACGGCGCCTGGAGCGGGACCAACACCGCCCCGAGCACCTTCACCCTCAACGGCGCCGCCTGCACGCTGGGCTGACCCCCGCGCCACTACGGCACTGCTACGGAGCGGCTACGGCACGGCTACGGCGCGGCGGGCACGCGTTCCGGCGTCCGTTCCGTTTCCCGTACGCCTTCCTCCGTCCGCACCCGTGCCTCGTACGCCTGGACGGCGATCTCCTCGTCGTCCAGGCACCGGCCCGTCGCCAGCTCGAACCGCTGCTTCAGCAGCGGCGACGCCACGAACGGCCGCCCCTCGTGGCTCCCGGTCAGCCCCCGGGACAGGACATACGCCCCGGAGAACGGGTCCCGGTTGGAGAGCGCGTACGGCCGGCCCGCCCGGTCCAGGAACACGGCCACCTGCCGGCCGCCGGGCAGCAGCGCGGCCACGCCCCGGCCGGGGGTGAGCGAGGACGGATCGCAGACCGCGTACCACGAGCCGTCGGTGAGCCGGATTTCCAGCGAAGAGACGGAATTCATCGGGCACTCACTCCTTCCAGAGAGAGAAAGACCAGGTCGGGCTTGACCTGATCCCGTTCGGGGACGAACTTCACCGACGGATCGGGCGCGTCAGGAGCGTTCACGAAGGAGACGAACCGGCGCAGCCGTTCCGGGTCGTTGATGGTCTCCGCCCATTCGTCGCGGTAACCCGCCACATGCGCCGCCATCAGCTGTTCCAGCTCCGCGCAGAGCCCGAGCGAATCGTGCACCACCACATCCCGTACGTGGTCGAGCCCGCCCTCGATCCGCCCCAGCCACGCCGATGTGCGCTCCAGCCGGTCGGCCGTCCGGATATAGAACATCAAGAACCGGTCAATCAGGCGGACCAGCTCCGCGTCGCCGAGATCCTGCGCCAGCAGCTCCGCGTGGCGCGGCTCCGCGCCGCCGTTGCCGCCCACGTAGAGGTTCCAGCCGTTGGCCGTGGCGATGATCCCGAAGTCCTTGCCGCGCGCCTCGGCGCACTCCCGCGCACACCCGGACACCGCCGACTTCAGCTTGTGCGGGGAGCGCAGCCCCCGGTAGCGCAGCTCCAGATCGATGGCCATCCGCACCGAGTCCTGCACGCCGTAGCGGCACCAGGTCTGCCCGACACAGGACTTGACCGTACGGAGGGACTTTCCGTACGCGTGCCCCGACTCGAAGCCCGCGTCCACCAGCCGGGTCCAGATCAGCGGCAGCTGCTCCACCCGTGCGCCGAACAGATCGATCCGCTGACCGCCGGTGATCTTCGTGTACAGCCCGAAGTCCCTGGCCACCTCGCCGATCACGATCAGCTTCTCCGGGGTGATCTCCCCGCCGGGGATGCGCGGCACGATCGAATACGAACCGTTGCGCTGGATATTGGCGAGGAAGTGATCGTTGGTGTCCTGAAGGGCGGCCTGCTCGCCGTCCAGGACATAACCGCTCACCCCCAGCGTCGGCGCGAGCGACGCGATGATCGAGCCGACCGCCGGCTTGCAGATCTCACAGCCGTCACCGCCCCGGGCGCCCTCGCGGCCGTGCGTGTCGAGGAGCGTCGCGTACGAGGTGACGCGCAGGGTGCGCACGATCTCGTACAGCTCCCCGCGCGTGTACGGGAAACAGCCGCACAGCCCGCTGTCGGCCGGGCCGTTGCCGGCGGCCGTGAGGAGCTGGCCGATGACCTTGACGCAACTGCCGCAGCCCGTACCCGCCTTGGTGCACTTCTTCACCTCGGGGAGGGAGGAGCACGCGCAGATGGCGCCCTTGGTGACGTTGTGACAGCTACAGATCACCGCGTCGTCGGGGAGGGAGTCGGGCCCGAGCGCGGGCGGCGCGCCGATGCCGGCGGGCAGCACCAGCAGCTCGGGGGAGACGGGCGGTACGGAACCGGTGAGCGGGCGGAGCGTGCCGTACAGATCGGCGTCCCCGACGAGCACCCCGCCGAGCAGGGCGCCGTCCGCGTCCACCACCAGCTTCTTGTAGACCCCCGCCCGCGCGTCGGAGTAGACGACACCGAGGGAGCCGGGGGCGGTGCCGTGCGCGTCCCCGAAGGAGGCGACGTCCACGCCGAGCAGCTTGAGCTTGGTGGAGAGATCGGCGCCGGTGAAGCCGGGCCCCGGACGCTCCGCCATTACGTCGGCGACGGTGGCGGCCATCTCGTACCCCGGCGCCACCAGCCCGTACACCCGCCCGTCGGCCGCCAGCGCGCACTCACCGATCGCGAAGACGGCCGGGTCCGACGTACGGCACCGCTCGTCGACCTTGATCCCGCCGCGCGGGCCGACGGTCAGCCCGGCGTCGCGCGCGAGCTGGTCCCGGGGGCGGACGCCCGCCGAGAAGACGACGAGATCGGTGGCGAGCACCGTGCCGTCCGACAGCGCCATCCCGGTGACGGCGCCCGCGGCGTCCGCGATCACCTCCTGGGTCCCGACGCCCGTGTGCACGGCCAGACCCATGGTCTCGACCGTACGGAGCAGGGCCGCGCCACCGCCCTCGTCGATCTGGACGGGCATCAGCCGGGGCGCGAACTCCACGATGTGCGTGGCCAGCCCGAGCCCCTTGAGCGCCCCGGCCGCCTCAAGACCGAGCAGCCCGCCGCCGACGACCGCGCCGGTGCGCGCCGTCGCCGCGTACGCCTCGATCGCGAGCAGATCCTCGATGGTGCGGTAGACGAAGCAGCCGGTCGCGTCCTTGCCGGGGACCGGCGGTACGAAGGGCGCGGAGCCGGTGGCCAGCACCAGCGTGTCGTAACCGGTGGTGAGCCCGGAGCGCGAGGTGACCGTGCGCGCGGCCCGGTCGATGGACTCGACGGGGTCGCCGAGGCGCAGCTCGATGCCGTACCGGTCCAGGAAGCCGGGCTCCGCGAGGGCGAGACCGTCGGGCGTCGAACCGGAGAAGTACGAGGTCAGGCGGACCCGGTCATAGGCGGGCCGCGGCTCCTCGCCGAGCACGACGACCCGCGCTCGTGCGGTCACCCCGCGCTCGGCGAGAGCCTCCAGGAACCGCTGGCCGACCATGCCGTGGCCGACGACCACGATGGTGGGGAGCGTGGGTGGCGTGGGTGGCGACGCGGGCGGCGTGGTCGGAGGGGGATCTCCTGGGCGGCTCATGGGGCTCATGGCGGAGAGCCTGGTCGGCGGCTGTTACCCGGCCGCATCGCGGCAGTTTCCCGTACGGAACGCTGCGCTCAGCGGGGGCGGGGCGGGGGTGTGAGGGAGCGGGCGGAGTCCGGAAAGGGGAGGTACGAGGGAGCGGACAAGACGGTCGGTCTAAGGTCGCGATCATGCCTGACATATCGCTGACCATGCTCGTCGTCCTCTGTCTGGCCGCCGCCGCGGCCGGCTGGATCGATGCCGTGGTGGGCGGGGGAGGGCTGCTTCTGCTGCCGGCGTTCCTGCTGGGGCTGCCGCACGCGCCGGCCGCGCAGATCCTCGGGACGAACAAGGCGGTGGCGATCGTCGGCACCTCGGGCGCGACCCTCACGTACCTCCGTAAGACGTCGGTCGACGTGGGCGCGGCCCTGCGGATCGGGCTGATGGCGCTGGCCGGCTCGTCGGCCGGCGCGTTCTTCGCGGCGGGGATCAGCAGCGAGGTGCTGCGGCCGGTGATCATGGTGGTGCTGCTGGGGGTGGCGGCGTTCGTGCTGGTACGGCCGTCCTTCGGCACGGCGCGGCCGACCGGCGAACCGGTCGGCCGGGGCCGCGCGGTCGCCGCGATCGTGCTGGTCGGCGGCGGGATCGGCTTCTACGACGGACTCTTCGGACCCGGCACGGGAACGTTTCTCGTGCTGGCGCTCACCGCCGTACTCCACCTCGATCTGGTCCGGGCCTCGGCCACCGCGAAGATCGTGAACGTCTGCACCAACGCGGGGGCGCTGGCGATGTTCGCGTACCAGGGCGCGGTGCTCTGGCGGCTCGCCGGGCTGATGGCGCTGTTCAATCTGGCGGGCGGCATGGCCGGTGCGCGGATGGCGCTGAAGAAGGGGAGCGGGTTTGTGCGCGGGGTGCTGCTGGTGGTGGTG
Organism: Streptomyces sp. NPDC093109; assembly: GCF_040701725.1. NCBI lineage: Bacteria > Bacillati > Actinomycetota > Actinomycetes > Kitasatosporales > Streptomycetaceae > Streptomyces > Streptomyces sp. NPDC093109. Next base: position 130,537 of record NZ_JBFBEZ010000007.1, on the reverse strand, counting down.
TTCTCGCTGGTGGCGAAGTTGGCGTTCGACCAGTGGACGGGGTGACGGTCCGTCTTCAGCGGGTCCTGGGCGGGCGCGTGGCGCAGAGGGCGTGGTCGACCAGCTCGGTGACGCCCTTGAGCTGGCGGACGGCGGTGTCCTCGTCGCCGGCGCGGCTGTGCACGGAGACCGTGACGGCCGTCCGCGCGTCGTCTGTCACGGCGGGCCACACCATGTAGCCGATACCGCTGCCGCTGTGTCCCCAGTACCCGCCGCCGCAGGTCAGCGGCGTCCAGCGGAGACCGAGCCCGTTCCGGGAGCCGGGGATGGTGCCGTGCTCGTCGGGCAGGGCGACGGTCCGCCGCGCCTCGGCGAGCTGGGCGGGGGCCAGCAGCTTCCCGCCCAGCAGCGCGGCGAAGAACGTGTTGGTGTCCGCCGCCGTACTGATCAGCGCGCCGTCGGCGTCGCCGTCGAAGGGGAGGTAGGCGAGCGTGGTGTCGGTCATCGGTCCGGCCGGCTCGAACTGCTGGAAGTTCCGGGCGTGCGGACGGGGAAGGACGGGGTCGTTGCCGGGGGCGTAGGTGTGCGCGAGGCGCAGCGGGCGGATGATCCTGGCCCGTACCTCCTGCTCCCAGGAGCGGCCGGTGACCGCCTCGATCGTCATGCCGAGGAGGATGTAGTTGGTGTTGGAGTACTCCCAGCGGGTGCCGGGCTCGAAGGCGGGCGGGTGGGTCATGGCGAAGGCGACGCGTTGCGCGGAGGTGTGGGTGGTCGAGCGGTTCTCCAGATATCCCCGGGCGCTGAAGTCCGGGACGACGTCGCCGATGTAGTCGGGCACCCCGCTGGTGTGCTGGAGGAGCTGACGCAGTGTGATCCGGCGCCCGTCGTTCCCGGCGCCCCTGACCACGCCGGGCAGCCACCGGTCGACGGTGTCGTCGAGGGAGAGCCGCCCCTCACCGGCGAGCTGGAGCAGGACGGTCGCGACGAACGTCTTCGTCGTACTCCCGAGCCTGAGGTACCCGTTGACCGGCGGCGGCTGCCCGGTGCCGGGATCGCCGGCGCCGCTGCGGACGGTGCGTACGCCCCGAGGGGTGGTCAGCCGTACGGACACACCGGTGACGCCTGAGCCGCGGAGGGCGTCGGCGTCCTGCTGGAGACGGTCGTGCGGGGAGGCCGGGGTGGTGGCCGGTACGGCGGCCGGGGCGGTGTCCGGTGCGGCGGCCACCGCGTGGGCCTGCGCGGGAACGAGTGCGGCGAGGAGCGCGACGGCGAGCGCGGTCGCGGCCCGGCGGGTGGCACGGCGCCGTGCGACGGAGGTGGTGGAGGCGGTGGAGGCGGTGGAGGCGGTGGAGGCGGTGGAGGCGGTGGAGGTGTTGGGCATGCGGCAACGCTAGGAAGGCGCGGCGGGACGGACCATCCGGCTGCCGGGGGTGTCCGGGGTGGGGATCACCCCACTCCCAGGTCCTCACTCTCCTGCTCTTCCGCCACTCTCAGCTCTTCCGCACCCCGATGAGATGGGCGTACGCGACGACATTGCCCTGGTAGCCCGTCTTCGCGGAGAAGTCGCCCCCGCAGGTGATCACCCGCAACTCCGCCCGGTCGGTGGGGCCGTACACCTTGTCGTCGGGGAAGTCGCTGTTCTCGTACACCTCGACGGCGTCGACGGTGAAGACGGCGGTGCGGCCGTCCGAGCGGGCCACCTCGACGCGCGCGCCCTTCTTGAGCGTGCCGAGGGCGTAGAAGACGGCAGGCCCGCGCGCGTTGTCGACATGCCCGGCGACGATCGCGGCGCCCTTGGCACCGGGGGCGGCGCCGTCCTTGTACCAGCTGACGACGTTGCCGTTGCCGGCCGGCGGTACGTCGAGGCTGCCGTCGCGCGCGAGCCCGAGCCCCAGGACGGGCGCGTCGACCTTGATGCCGGGGATGCGTACGGCGACCGGCGCGGCGGACGGCAGCGGGTCGGCGGCGGCGTCCGTGTGGTGGCCGGGACCGGCCGCGAACGCCTGGGCGGCGGACGGCATGGGCGGGGTGACGGGCTGGAAACCGTTGTGGACGAGCCAGACACCGGTGCAGAGGGCGAGGACGACGAACCAGCCGCCGCGCCGGGGCGCGGCTTCCGCGGCGGCGGCGGTGGCGGCGGTGGCGGCGGTGGCTTTCGCGGTTCTGCCGGTTCTGCCGGTTCTGCCGGGCCTGCCGGTCGTGGTGGTCATGGGGGTGGCCTCCGGGATCAGGGAGGTACGGAGACGATGTTCCCCGCCCCCGTCAGCGATGAGCGTGACGGGGGCGGGGACGCGGGGCGGAACCGGGGGCGGGTGCGTGCCGCGTCCCGTCAGCTTCCCTGCGCGCCGCTCGCCCGGCGGCGCAGGAGCCAGGTCCCGCCTGCGGCGGCGCCGGCCAGAACGGCCACGCCCGCCGCGATCTGGGGGGTGTCGGGCGCGACGCTGCCGCCCACACCGGTCCGTACATGGCCGCGCGGCCCGCCGTGCTCGACGAAGAGCTCGCCGTGGGCCTGCCGGCCGTTGTCGCACCGTACGTGCACGCTGTGGGTGCCGGGCCGGACGTCGTCCGGTACCCAGAACTGCCCGGTCGCGACCTCTTTCCGCTCCCTCGGATCCAGCCGGAACTCCCCGGCCCCGAGGTCCCGGGCGTCGCCCCTGCCGTGCCCGTCGTGCCCGCAGGCCCTGGTGGACACGGTCACGGTCGTCCCGGGGCGCGCCGTGCGCGGCGACAGTTCCAGCCGCTCGGAGTCCCAGGACCGGTCGCCGGAGTCGCGGGAGTGGCCGGAGTCCCAGGACCGGCCGTCCCTGGAGTGGTCGGAGTCCCGGGAGCGGTCCGTGTCCCAGTCGTTCCCGGCGTACGCCGTCGTGGCGCCCGCGGCGGTCAGTCCGAGCGAGGCGACCGCCAGCGCGGTGCCGGTGAACAGACGGGCGGTGGGGCGGCGCATGGTGGATCCTCCGGGGCAGACAGCGCGGTGTGTCGTCTCCTCCGAGATAAGGCGCCCGCCACCGGCCACGCCTGCTGATGGAGAATCAGATTCACTGCCCGCGGTCCGCGTGTCCCGCTTGCGCGAGAGTGTCGCCGCAGGTCAGAGGCGCTGCGGCGAGTGTCGTACGACGCCCGGGAACCCCACGCGCCGAACGGGTGACCGCGGCGGGCGCCGGAGGCGGGCCGCTCAGGTGGTGGGGCGGCTCGGGCGGTGGGAGCGGCTCAGGCGGTGGGGCCGCTCGGGCGGTGGCCGGGAGGGCGAGCCGTACGCCGGCGCGCCGCGCGGTTCGGCGAGGCCGTCCGGTCCGATACGGAGAGGCTCCCGGGTCCGTGAACCCGGGGCACGGAACGCGGTGTGGACCGGAGGTCAGATCGCGTCCCCCGCGACGCCCTCGTACAGCGCGCGCACGGTCTTCATCAGCCGCTCGTCCCCCGGGAAGACCGTCTCGTCGATCCGCGAGACCGGCGCGACTCCCTGGGAGTTGCAGACGAACGCGGTCAGATAGCGGGGCAGACCGGCGAGGGTGACCTCGCGGCGGGCGGAGGGGATACCTGCCTCGGGGAGTAGGGATTCGAGCAGCGCCATGGTGGTGCCGGTCAGGGCGGGGGCTGCCGGCCAGACGACCGTATCGCCGTCCCAGAAAGCGATGTTGGCGATGGCGGACTCGGAGACCACCCCGCCAGGGCCGGTCAGCAGCGCGTCGTCGAAGCCCGCGCGCCGGGCGAGTCGGCCGTAGTGGATCTGCGCGAAGCCGCCCAGGTGCTTGAGGTGCGCGAACGGCCGCTGATACGCGACGGATGTGAGGCTCTGCGCCCGCTCGGCCAGAAACACCGGCGGCCGTACGGTCACCATCAGCGTCAGCCCCGCCGCGCCGGCCGCCTCGTGGACGTACACCCGGGCCGCGGCGTCCCGTACGTCACCGAGCGCGTGCCGCAGCGCGGACCGTACGCGCTCGCCGTCCAGCTCCGCACCGAACAGCTCCCGGCTCGCCGCGTCCAGCCGGGCGATATGAAGATCCAGGCCGCGCACCCGCCCGTCCCTGACCTGGAGGGCGGTGAAGTGCCCGTACGTGTCCACGGCGCGGCGGGCCAGTTCGGCCTCGGTGGCGGGCCGGCCGTCGATCTCGATCAGCAACTCGGGTGCGGTGCTCGTCATGCGGTCCAGCGTATGCCGAGTTGACCTCAACCTTGGTTGACATATGAGCATCGCTCCATGGAACTCACCACGGAGCACGAAAACGCCGTCGCCGAAAGCGGTCACAAGCACCGGCCGGGGCACCGGACGGGGCAGCAGCCGGGGCAGCAGCCGGCCCGCCGACCGCTGACACTCGCCGTCATCCTCGGTACCAACCGCGAGGGCCGCTTCGGGCCGGTCATCGCCGACTGGTTTCTCTCCCGCGCGGCCGGGCACAGCGACTTCCGCACCGACCTCATCGATCTCATCGACATCGCCGAACTGGATCTGCCCACCGCCCTCTCCTTCCGGCCCGCCCCCGCCGTCCGGGCCGAACTCGCCAAGGTCACCCCGCGGCTGGCCGCGGCCGACGCCTTCGTCGTGCTGACTCCCGAGTACAACCACTCCTTCCCCGCGCCCCTCAAGTCGCTGATCGACTGGCACTTCCACGAATGGCAGGCCAAGCCGGTCGGCTTCGTCTCGTACGGCGGGGTCTCCGGCGGGCTGCGCGCGGTCGAGCAACTGCGCCAGGTCTTCGCCGAGCTGCATGCCGTCACGGTCCGGGACACCGTCTCCTTCCACCGCGCGGGCGCGCACTTCGACGGCGAGGGCCGGCACAAGGACCCGGGGGAGGCCGACGCCGCCGCGAAGGCGATGCTCGACCAGCTCTCCTGGTGGGCGCAGGCGCTGCGGGAGGCCAAGTCGGTCCGGCCGTACACGGGGTGAGGCGGCGGGCGGAGCCGTACCGTGCTGTACGACCGCCCGCCCCGGGCCGTCCGACCGCCCCTCGTCCGTACCCGAAGGAGCCGCCACCCCATGACCGCCACCGAGAACGCGGAGCCCGGCTTTCTGACCGTGCTGACCACGACCGACAGCGCCGAGAAGGCCGAGGAACTCGCCCGGGGCGTGATCGAGGCCCGCCTCGCCGCCTGCGCGCAGATCTCCGCGCCGGTCACCTCCGTCTACCGCTGGCAGAGCGCGATCGAGACCACTCAGGAGTGGCAGATCCTCTTCAAGACCACCACCGCCCGCTACGGAGAACTCGAAGCCCATCTCACGGGCGCCCACGACTACGAGACGCCGGAGATCATCGCGGTCCCCGTGGTACGCGGCGCCGCCGCGTACCTGGCCTGGGTCACCGAGGAGACCACAGCGCGGTGACCCCGCGCCTGTCCCGTCCGCCGCCGCGCCTGTCCCGTCTGCCGCCGCCCCTGTCCCTGTCCCGTTCCCTCCGTTCCGTCATCGGTCCCGGTGCGTAGCCAGCGCCTCGGCCACCCCCGGCTCCGTCGGCCCGAGGAACTTGGGGTCCCGGCGCACCACGGCATCGGCCGCCGCCTTCCCCGAGGCGAATATCTCCCGTATCCCGCCGTAGTACCAGGTCGCGTCGTGCGGCTCGGCGACCCCGACGCCGTACGACTCGATGCCAGCCGACCGGCAGAGCGCGACCGCGCGCCGGATGTGGAACCCCTGCGTCACCAGTACGGCCCGCTCGACCCCGAATATCTTCCGCGCCCGTACGCACGAGTCCCAGGTGTCGAACCCGGCGTAGTCGCTGACGATCCGCTCGTCCGGTACGCCGTGCCGCACCAGATAGGTGCGCATGGCGTCCGGTTCGTCGTACTCCACGCGGCTGTTGTCCCCCGTGACCAGCACGACCTTCACCTTGCCCGTGCGGTACAGCTCGGCCGCCGTGTTGAGCCGGTGCGCGAGATACGGCGTCGGGCGGCCCGACAGCAGCCCGGCACCGAAGACCACGGCGACATCCCGGGCCGGCACATCCGCGACCGTACGGACCCGGTCGTCGGCGGCGGCGTACAGCCAGGTCGACGGCAGCAGCGCGAGCACGCAGCCGAGCATGACGGCCTGCACGGTGAGGCGCCGCCCCCGCTGGGTGCGCCAGGGACGCGGCAGGCGTGTCCACGGCTTCGGCAGTGGCATGTGGTGTCCCCCCGGGCTGGAGTGCTGTTGGTTCCGGTGCTGCGACGTGCTGCGATGTGTTCGAGGCGTTCGACGTGTATAGACGACGAAAACCGCTGATCAGTTCACCACGCTGGATATGGCGGCCGGTTTCCAGGCCGCCAGCAGCAGCGATTCGGCCGCCGCTCCGGCGTAGACGGCCGCCGCCAGCCAGGCCAGGGCGAAGCCCTCGGGGTCGGCGGGCAGTAGCCGGCCCAGGGCATCGTGGCGGCGGTCGGCCGCCGCCTCCATCAGCGCCTCGACGAGCCGGGCGCCAGTGGTCAGGCCCACGGCCCGCAGCCGGCGCGGGAGTTCACCGTCGGCCGACGCGGCCGTCACCGCCCGGCCGCCCGCGACCGCGCGCTCCACGGTCCTGCGCAGCAGATCCAGCTCGACGGGGAGCGCGGGCGGCGAGGTGGGTCCGGCCGCACTGGTCGCACCAGCCGCACCGGCTTCCCCTGCCGCACCGGCTTCCTCTGCCTCCTCTGCCTCCTCTGCTTCCTCTGCCTCCTCTGCCTCCCGAACCGGCGGCACGATCGGCGGCACGACCGGCGGAATGTGCGAGCGGTTGAGCCGGCGCAGGCCCAGATCCGCCCGTACCGGTTCGCCGTCATGTCCCGTCCACCGCGCGGCGAGCGCGTGGACGCGGTCGGGCCGGTCCGGGAGGACCCGGGCGATCAGCCGCAGCGCGAGCCCGGGCCGGGCCATGAGCAGCGCCACGTTCTCCGCGTACGGCAGCTCGGGCCGCTCGTCCGGCGCGGACAGCCGCAGTGTGGGGCCGCCGGTCACCGCGAACCCGGTCGCAGTGACCGTCCCGTCAAGGAACAGCAGATCGCCGCCCACCGCGCGGCTGTCGGCAGGCTCGCCCGCCCAGCCGAGCGCCGCCGCGAGCTGCTCGGCCGGTGGCCGCTCCCAGCGGTCCGCGAGCGGCGGATCCTGCCAGCCCGCACCGGCGGCCCGTACGGAACGCAGCTGCCCGCCCCCGCCGATCCGGCCGTCCGCCGAGACCGCCGGCGAAGTGAGGATGGCCCCGGCACCGTCCCCCAACTCCCGCAGCGCCAGCGCGCAGCCACCCGGCACCGGCGTCCCCGACGCCTGAAGCGCCCGGTCAGGACCGCCGGGAGCGATGTCCGAGACCGTACGGAGCGTGCCGTCGGGCGCGAGGGCGTACGTGGTGGCGCCCGCGTACCCGGAGGCGGTCGCCACCGGTTCGGTGAACAGCCCGTACAGCCGCAGCGGCCCCGACAGCCGGTAGCCGCGCCGCGCGGGCGCGAGCGCCTCGGCGGGGCGCCGCACCAGATCCAGCAGCTCGGCCAGCTCCCCCGAGAGCGTCGCCAGCCGGAACGCCGGATCACCGGTCCGCGCCTCGTCCAGCTGCCGCGCGATCCGCACGGCGGTGGCGGCGGGCCGGTGCAGCCCGGCGAGCCGCGCGGAGTGGGCGGCGTGCAGCAGCTCGGCCCGCTGCACCGCCCCGGTCCCCGTCACTCCCGCCACCAGTACGGCCGTTACGGCTTCCCGCAGCCCGCGAAGCGCCACCGCCGCCCGGGGGTCCAGGTCCGCACCAGCACCGGCAGGAGCACCGGCAGAGGCATGGGCGCCCGGCTCCTCGGTGACCGATACCTCTGCCGCCTGCGGCTCCCCGGCCGGCTCCTCCGCCAGGGGCGCGAGCGACAGGACCGCCGCGCGGTGCAGGCAGGCCGGGGCGAGCAGGCAGTCGCACACCGCGTCGGCCTCGGCGGCGACGACCCCGGCCGTGAGGCGCAGCGTAACGGTGGTCTCCTCGGTGACCCGAACCAGGACGCCGCCGGGACACGGCTCCACCGGCCGTCCCGCCGCCTTCGCCGCCGCGCCGTCCACGCGCTTGCGCAGCCGTGTGGGCAGCAGTTCGAGGGCGCCGGCCGCCACCTCGGGGGCCACCGGCGGCAGCACCCCGGCACCCCGCGTACCCGCACCTGTACTCGCATCCGCTGACGCGGCCGTCGTCGTCATCGCCCCGCACCTCCCACGCGTTCCCCGACCCAGCGGGCCAGCTCCAAGGGGCTCAGCGCCGCCACCGGCATCCCGGCCCCCACCAATTGCCCCGCCACACCCGTCGAATACCGGGGCCGGCCCTCGTCGTCCAGCGAGGCGCAGCCCAGCACATGGCAGCCCGCGTCGACCAGCGCGCGCACCTCCGCGAGCAGCGGCGCGACCGGGCCGCCCTCCTCGAAGTCGCTGATCAGCACGATCAGCGTGCGCGACGGTACGGTCACCAGACCGCGCGCGTGCCGCAGCCCCCGCGCGATGTTCGTACCGCCGCCCACCCGGACTTCGAGCAGCAGGCTCAACGGGTCCTCGACATGGTCGGTGAGGTCGAGGACCTCGGTCGAGAACGCCACGAAGTGCGTACTCACCGCCGGTACGCCCGCCAGCACGGCCGCCGTGAGCGCCGCCCAGACCGTGGACGCCTCCATCGAACCCGAGACGTCTGTGACCAGCACCAGCCGCCAGTCGGCCGATCTGCGGGCCCGGGTACGGAACACCGGCCGCTCGGGCAGCACCGACACGACGCCCGTCACCGGATCCCGGCGCGCGGTCGCCAGATTCGCCCGCAGCGTGCGGGAGAGATCCAGCGGGCCACCGGGGCGGCGCGTCGGGCGGGGGTGGGCGAGACCGGTGAGCGCGGGCCGCAGCCGGTTGGCGAGCGCCGCCGTCAACTCGGCCACCAGCCGCGCCACCAGCGGTCGCAGCCGGGCCAGCTGCCGTTCGGGCAGTCCGCCCGCGTACGACAGGACCGTACGCAGCAGCTCCACCGACGGCCGGGCCGCCGCGGGGTCCAGCTCCAGAGCGGCGTCGAGCCGGCCCGCGTCGGCCGCCGCCGCGAACACCTCCTCGCGTACGCCGGGACCGAACAGCGCGGACAACTCCTCCGACCAGGACCGCACATCGGGATACGACGGACCGGTCCCGCCCCGGGAGCCGCCCGCCGCCGACTCCTCGCCCCTGGCGCCCTCGCCGCGCCCGTACCCGTACAGCTCGTCGAGCGCACCGGCGATCCGGGCGGCGCCTCCGGTCAGCTCCCGGTTCTGGCCGAGCAGCAACCGCCACCGCTCCCAGGACGCGAGCGCCCGCGACGGCGACGGGAGCGGCGTCGGCGGACGGCTTTCGGAAGGCCCGCTTGCGGGCGGCCCACCAACGCCCTTGCCACCCAGGTGTGTTGGCAGCGCCCGCCTCCGGTCCTCCCGCCTCCGGTCCTCCCGCCCCCGGTCCTCCCGCCCCCGGTCCTCCCGCCCCCGGTCCTCCGGCCCCCCGCCCGCCTCGTGCGGGGGCGCGTACCCCCGTGCCGCCAGCGCCTCGCGCCCCGCCAGGTCGGCCGCCGCCAGCAGTGCCAGGTCCGCCGGGGCGGCCAGGGCGGCGGGGAGGACGCCCGCCGCGTGCCCCGTACGGTCCTCGACCATGGCCAGCAGCCGGGCCCTGGCCGCGGGGGAGAGGGTGTCGAAGCCCGCGCGCAGGCCGGGGAGCCGGTCGAGGAAGGCGCGGTCGGGCAGCGCCTCGATCCGTTCCAGCAGGGGATCCAGCGCGGGCCCCGTCTCCAGCAGCGGGCCCGCGGCCAGCAGCGCCCCGCTGAGGAACCCGGCCAGCTCGGTGCGGCGCGCCGGGTCCGTCGCGCCGTCCACCCGGGACGCCAGCCGCGTACCGAACTCCGCCGCGTCCCGCCGCCCCAGCAGCACCCGGGCCGCCCCCGCCGCACCCCGGACCAGCGCGGTCCCCTCCTCGTCGAGCCGCTTGAGCGCCGCGTCGAGCCGCAGCCCGCCGCCGAGTGCCGCCGCCCGGTCGGCCAGCGACACCAGCGCCCGCGCGTCGTCCGGATCGGTCGAACCCGCCAGGCCGTCCAGCGCGCGGACGCCCGCCGTGGCGAGTTCCTCGTAGGCCGCGTCGAGCGCGGCCCTCTCCCAGCCCGGGGGCAGCCCCGGCAGATGGCCCGACCTGACGCGGTCCAGCAGGGCGAGCCCGGCGAGCAGTTCGGGCAGGGTGCCGGACGCCGGGAGCAGCGCGGCGGTCTCCGCCAGCCGTTCCGCGGCGAGTACGGGCAGCCCGCAGCGCGCCGCGTCCGCCAGCCCGTCGAGTGTCTCGGCGCTCGTCGGCCCACCGCTCCGGCGCTCCGCCGCCCACCGCAGACGGAGCGCGCCCGCGGCGGCCTGATCGAGCGTCACCCCGTGCACCCCCGCCACATCGAGCATCGCCGCCGTCGACGGCGACCAGGCCACGGCCCAGCGGGTGGTCAGCGGGGCCGCGTCGCCCACGCCCGCCACCCCTGACTCCTCCCCGTACGGGACGCGGCAGGCCGCCAGCCGCCGCAGACACAGCTCGCGGCGCCGGTCCAGCTCGCCGCGGTGCGCGTCGAGACGCAGCTCCCGGCGGCCGGGCGCGGCCGGTCCCGGCAGCGACAGCTCGCCGAGCAGCGCCTCGACGGCCGGGCCCAGCCCCGAACGCGGTGTCCCGGGCGCGAGCGCCCCCCGCCGCGAGCCGACCAGCACCTTCTCCATGGCGGCGGCCACGACACGGCCCCGGCCCAGCAACTGGCCCTGGGTCAGCACCGTCTGCGCCGCCTCCGCCAGCTCGCCGCGCCCGGCGGCGGGCAGCCCGCGCAGCGCCGCCAGGTCCCGGGCGACCCGTACCACCTCACGGGCGTCGACCGGCCCGCTCGGATGCCCGGCGTCCCGTACGGCCGCGCAGATCCGGACCGCCGTCGCCGTCAGCAGATCGTCGAGGAGCGCGGGATTGCCCCCGGCACGGAACACCCCGCGCTGCCACTCGGGATCCCTGATCCCGGCCGGATACCCGGACCGTTCGTCCAGCAACGCGTACGCGTAGGGGACCAGCGACGTCACCACCTCCCGGCCCGCCACCGCGGCTCCGACCGGAGGCGCCGGGTGCCCGCCCGGGCCGCCCGGGCCGCTGGTTCCGCGCGCCGGTAGGGCCTCGGGTCCGGCCTCCCGGCCGACCACCGCCGCGCCCGCGCCCGCGCTCGCGCGTCGGCCCGCGACCTCGGTTCCGCCCGCCGGTCCGGTCGCGGACTCAGCCGCCGTCCGTCCCGCTCCCGTTCCCGCCGCGCCCCCGGCACGGGGATCCGCGATGCCCGGCAGCAGCGCCGGCGCGTGGAAGGCGCCGATCAGGGCGGCCGTGCGGCGGCCCGCGTGACGGGCCAGTACGCGCCGCATGTTCGCCTCGCGGCGCAGGTCGTACGGATCGACCGCGCCCGCGTCCGCCCGCAGCGCCCAGCCGACCAGCAGCGCGGCCCGCCGCAGCGACTCCGGGGTGGACCCGGGGGCGGCGGCCTCGACCAGCCGGTCCCACAGGTCGTCCCCGGGCCGCCCGCCGGCCCGTGCCCGCAGCGCCGCCAAGAGCGCGCCGGCCGGCACTGAATCCGCGCCGACGCCCTCGGCGGGGGTGACGTCTCCCTCCCGCTCCTTCCCCCGTGCGGCCAGCGGCAGATCGAACGGGACGACCTCCACCCCCGCCTCCCGCGCCCAGCGGATCGCCGCCAGCTCCGGCGAGAACTCCGCGAAGGGCAGGAACACCAGCCACTCGCCCGCCGCCCCGCCCCGGGCGCCCGCCAGCGCGACCGGCTCCACCGTCGCCGGATCGGCGAGATACGGCAGCCACGGCGCGAACTCCTCCGGCAGCTCCACGAAGAGCACCTCCGGCGACGCCTCCGCCAGCATCGCCGGAACGGCCGCGGCCAGCGCCGGCGAGTGGTGCCGTACGCCGATCAGATACGGCGCCCGGCACCCGGCGAGCGCGGCCACCGCCCCCGGCGGACCCGCCTCCAACGGACCGGCCTCCAACGGACCCGTCTTCAACGGCCCCGTCCCCAACAGACCCGCGCCGGCGCCCGGATCCGTCGTACCGCGCTCGTCCGTACCGCGATCAGCCCAGTTCATCGCGCAGCTCCCACAGCGTCCGCCACAGCGGGGCACCCGCCTCGGCCCGGCGCCGGACCGGGCCGTCCCAGTAACCCAGCAGCCGGGCGTGGTCGGCGGGGTCGTCCTTGCGCACCGTGCCGAGCAGATGGCCCGGCAGCGTACGGACGACATCCCGCCCGTCGGAGAGATACGCGGCGCCGAGCCCCATCGACGTGGCCACCTGGACCGCCTCCGCCGTCGACATGACCGTCGACGGACGCTCGATCTCCCAGCCCTCCGCGCTCCGGCCGGTCCGCAGGTCCCGGAACGCCGTGACCAGCGCTTCGAGCACCGTGTCGTCGACGGCGAACTCGGCGCCGCCGCGCACCAGCGCCGCCGTCGCCTGCCCGCGCACCAGCGCCGTCTCCGCGTCGAGATCGTCGATCGGGCCGACCGTCTCGAAGTTGAACCGCCGCTTCAGGGCCGCGGACATCTCGGAGACGCCCCGGTCGCGGAGGTTGGCCGTGGCGATCAGGGTGAAGCCGGGCACGGCGTGCACCGTACCGCCGCCGTCGGCCCCTTCCTCCCCGTCCTGTCCGGCCCCGGATCCTGCCCCGGACTCCAGGCCCGCCAGCTCCGGTACGGACATCCGGCGCTCCGACAGCAGCGAGACCAGCGAGTCCTGCACCTCGGGCAGACAGCGCGTGACCTCCTCGATCCGGGCGACCGCGCCGCGCGTCATGGCCGTGAGGACGGGGGAGGGCACCAGCGCCTCCCGGCTCGGGCCCTTGGCGAGGAGCATCGCGTAGTTCCAGCCGTACCGCAGCTGGTCCTCCGTCGTGCCCGCCGTGCCCTGCACCGTGAGGGTGCTGGAGCCGCACACCGCGGCCGACAGCAGCTCGGAGAGCATCGACTTCGCGGTGCCCGGCTCCCCGACGAGGAGCAGCCCGCGCTCTCCCGCGAGCGTCACCACACACCGCTCCACCAGCGCCCGGTCGCCCACGAACTTCCGTGACACGACCAGCCGTTCACCCCCGGGCGCGCGCAGCGGCTCGCCGTCCGAGCCGCAGACGAACAGCACCACCGCGCGCGGTGTCAGCCGCCAGCTCGGCGGCCGGGGCCCGGTGTCGTACGCCGCGAGGAACGCCAGCTCGGCCGCGAACCGGTCCTCCGGCAGCTCCACCTGCCGCCCGGACCGACCCCCGCCGCGCCCCTTCGCCGTCCCACCCGGAGCATTCGCCCCACCCGGAGCGTCATCCGCCGCGCCCGGAGCCCCACCCGGAGTATCAACCGCCGCACCCGCCATGCCCATTGCCCGCCGCCCCTCGCCCGCCGCCGTCATTCCGCCCGCCTCTGTGCCGGTCATCGCCTGCCGCCCCTGCTACCGCTTCCAGCGCCCCGGCCGGCCCGGCCACGGAACTCCTCGAACTCCGGAACGTCCCCTTCCTCGACCCGCCGCCACGCGGCCTCGAACAGCTTCTCCACGGGCCGGTCGGCCACCACGAACCCCGGCAGGTCCCACGGCAGCAGCGCCGCCTTCCAGGTCTCCGAGGGCAGCCGGGGCGCCGACTCCTCCTGCCAGCCACCCGGCAGGAACAGCGACCTGCCCGCCCGCGCCCGCTTGGCCTCCAGCACCAGATCGGTGGCGGCCAGCGCCGCCCGCGCCTTCTTCAGCCGGGCCGGCTTCCAGCCCGTCCACTCCGCCTGGTGACGGTCGGTCGGATCCGGCAGCGCGAGCAGCATCAGATACAGCGCCGCCGCGTCCTCCACGAGCCCGAACCGCTCGCCCACCCGCGCCACCAGCTCCGGCGCCACCCGCATCGGGTCCTGCTGCGCGCCCGGCGGACCGTCCGCCGTGATCAGCTCCATGAACTCCGCGCTCAGCAGCGTCCGCAGCGCCACCAGCGCGGGCGCCTGCCCGGCGGTCGCCGCCAGCAGCTTCAGATCGGGATGGTCGGGCCCGTCCCCGCCCCTGACCCCGGCGCCGTCCCCGCCCTCGCCCGGGACCCGAGGCAGTACGGCCGAGGGCCGCAGCCACACCGTGTCCCACTCCCGGGCGTACGGCGCCGGCGTCAGCACCAGCGCCGCCGACAGCTCGAACAGCTCCTTCTCGCCGGAGTCGCGCTTCGGCCCCAGGCCGTACGCCTCGCGCAGCCTTGGCGACACCGGGTCATAGGCGTTGTCCTGGCTGGCGTCCACATTCATCAGCAGACCGGGGTCGGCGAGCCGCTCCCGCAGCATGCGCGCGGTCACCGGCAGCACCGCCCGCAGCGGATCGCCGTACGGCAGCCGGTACGCGAGCCAGCGCAGCGCGTCGACCGCGGACGTCAGCGACCTGCCGGTCAGCAACAGGTCCGGATCCACCGGCTCCAGCTCCCCGTCGACCCTCCGCTGCTCCGTACGGCCGGTCAGCGCCGGCCACCGCTCGGGGTTGAGCGCCCGGCTCACCGCCGTGGCGTCACCGGCCTCGGTCACCACGCCCTTGACCAGCGCGGGCGGGATGACCCGCCGCCTGCCCAGGGCCGCGATCCAGCCGTCCGCCAGCGGCTCCACCACGAATCCGGTGGTCCACAGCTCCGCCACCCGCTCCGGCTCCCCGGGCAGCAGAAGCCCGGTGAACAGCCGCCGCTGCGCCACGCTCAGCCCGCGCAGCGTGTCCGTCGCGATCCGGAGATCGGCGCTCTTGGCGCCCAGCGGCGCCAGATACGAGGCGGGCACATCGGCCTGCCCCTGGTAGCTCTCCAGAGTCGGGCAGCCGAGCTGGACCAGGACCCCCGTCAGCGGGGTGATCCCGACGCGCTCCGCGAAGTCAGTGCCCTGCTCCGGGCGGTACGGCAGCGGGCCGCGCTCGCCCACCAGCTCGAGCAGCCGGCGCACCGCGGGGGCCCGCACCGGATCGTCCGCCGCGCCCAGCACCTCGGACTCGACGACCACACAGCCGTCCCAACCGCTCGCGCCGTTGCCGCCATTGGCGTCGCCGCCGTCCCAGCGGCCGAAGACCCCGGTGGGGTCGTACTCGACGCAGTGCCAGAGCGCGTCCTGGTCGTCGAACCGCAGCCGGCCCAGGACCAGCAGCCGCCGCGCTCCCGCGTGCCGCACCGTGCCCGTGAGCTGCGTCGGGGCGCTGCCGGGGATCCGCAGCTCCACCGCGCGCAGCCGGCCGCGCGGATCGATCAGCAGTGCCTCCCCGGCCACCTCCACGGCCAGCGCCGCACCGAGGAACTCCAGCAGCGCCGCCCGGTGTTCGTCCGTGGTCACCGGCGAGGCGGCGCGCAGGGCGAGCGCCGTCAACCCGGCGCCGCAGAGCGTCACCCACCCCTGGTTGCCTTCCCGCAGGGCCCGGCACCCGGGGGCCGCGTCCGGCGCCAGCACCTCCGGCAGCCGCCGGACCTGTTCGAGGACGGTCGCCTCCGTGCTCGTCGCATACCGGTAGAAGTGGCGGTACGTCGACGTCGCGAAGCCGCGGAAGGCCGTTTCCAGCACCTCGTCGTAGGCGTGCCGGACCGGCTCCTCCTCCGCTCCGTCCTGCCCGCCGGCCCCGGCCCGTTCGGCGAGGACCGTGAGCCGCGCGCTGTGCCTGGCCGCCTCGTCCAGCAGCCCCGCCACGCCCGCCACCAGCCCGGGGTGGCTGATCCCCGGCAGCAGCCGGCGCACCGCGTCCGTCGCCTTCGTCCCCCCGGCGACCGCGGCCAGCAGCGCCGCCGCGTCCGCGTCGGTCACCGCGCGCAGCGCCGCCGACCCCTGCTCGTCCCGCGCACGCAGCGCGTGCCAGTGGTCCAGCGGCGGTACGAAGGGGGTGCCCGCCGCGTACACGTTCTCCTGGCCGACGCTCCCGACGGACGCCAGGAGGACGCCGTCGGCGTCGTGGAGCGAGACCGTCCCGTGGTGGCCGCGCGACTCCCGCGGATACAGAGCCACCCCGCCCGGCAGCCGCAGCGGAGGCACGGGCAGCCCCTGGGTGAAGCTCTCCGCCCGGGAACCGTCCGGCAACGGCACGGCCGGGCTGCGGCTGCCGTCCACCGAACACGCCGTGAACGTACGCTCCTTCGGGTCGTACACCACCCACCAGCCCAGCAGCCCGTTCGCCGAGCCGAACGGCGAACCCTCCAGACCGGGCTGTACGGGCAGCAGCCGGCACGCCTGTGGCACCAGCTGGACGCCCTCTCCGGTCACACCGGAGCCGAGGGCCGCTTCGAAGAAGGCGGGCACGGACACCCGGCCCCTGCGGGCCGTCCGCGGGTCGTACTCCCACCACTCGTTCTCGTGCAGCACCCAGAACGAGACGCCGTCCGAGGCGACAGGACGCCGCTCGGCCGCGAACGACGTGTCGCCCGCGTGCACCGGCCTGCCGCCGTAGCACCGGCCGCCGCCCGGCAGGGCGAGGGACGGCCGTGGCGTCGAACCGCTGTTGCCCGGCAGCGTCCCCGACGGCACGAACGCGTCGGCGGGACGCCCCGACCACACGGCCCGCCGTTCGTCGCCGAACCCGTTCGAGACCAGCCACTGGCCGTCGACCAGAGCGAACACCGGCGTGTCCCAGCTGTGGGACTGCTTCGCCGGCAGGGTGAGGACCCGCTCGTCGAGGACGGACTCAGGCCCCACGGCCGCGACCCGGGTACCGACCCGCAGCAGCAGCGCGGGCCAGGCGTCCGCGACCTGGTACCACTCGCTACGGCCGCCGCGCCGCCCCCGGGCCGGCGTGCCGACCTCGCCGAGGCCCGGCAGCGCCTGCTCCATCGCGGGCCAGCCCAGCTCGTCGAGGATGCCCGCGCGCAACGTCCTCGCCAGCGCGGGAGCGGGCGAGACCGCCGCGATCCGCGCGACCGGCTCCGGCGCCGTCGCCAGCACGGACGGCGCCGAGAACAGCGACAGCCGCGTCAGCAGCGCGTCCAGGCCGGGCAGCCCCAGGGGCCGCGCCAGATCGTCGGCCCGCTCGCCGAGCCAGTCCGCGAGCACACCGCGCAGCGCCGGCGTACCGACGATCGCGGTGAGATGGGCCGTGGCGTCACCCACGCCGGCCGCCTGCTCGACGCCCGCGCGCAGCACCCGCGCGAACCGGGGATCGGCGGCCAGCGCGGCCAGATCCCGGGCCCCCTCCCGGGTGTCCGACAGCCAGGCGGTCAGGTCCAGATGCCGGTCCTCCGGAGCCGGCCCGGCGACCGGCACCCCCCAGGCCAGACAGGCGTCCAGCAGATCGAGATCCACCTTCAGCCGCCAGCCCCTGCCGGTCAGCAGCCGCACCGGTGTGCCGTCGGCCACCAGCCGGTCCACCAGCTTCTCCACGACGGCCAGTTCGGCCGGCATCCGCTTGCCGTCCCGCCAGCCACGCTGCCGGTGTCCGGCCCAGCCCGACAGCCACCCCGCCGCCGGCACAGTCCCGTCCATCAGCAGCTCGAACGCCCCGCACCGCGCCAGCAGATCCAGCCAGGACGCGTCGAACTCCTCCGGGCTGTCACCCCCGGTGGCGGGCAGCAGCCCGAGCAGCCGCTCCCGCACCGCCCGGTCCTCGGCCGCGAGGACCGTCAGCGCCGGGAGCGCCCCCTTCCAGAAGCTTCCCGCCGCGCGATTCATCGGGCCGGTGTGGATGATCTCCGCGAGCAGCGCCCGCTCCTCCGCGCCCGCGTCCAGCCCCGCGCCCTTCGCGAGGCGCCGCAGATCCTCCAGCATCCCGGCGTACGGCGCGAGTCCGGCCGCGCACCGCTCCAGGGACACCGCCTTGAACTGCTCGTACGCCTCCGCCGCCGACAGCCGGACCGCCAGCCCCTTCGCGTGCTCGCGCAGCGCCTTGCCGCTCAGCGCGCCCGCTCCGGCGAACTCCAGGAAGACCTCCCGCAGCCGGTCCTCGTCCACCTCCAGCGCGTGGCGCTGCTCCGCCGCCCGCGCCTTCCCGAAGAACACCGACGCCTGCTGCCGGGAGTCCGCCGCCAGGAAGAGCCGCGCCACCTGCTCGTAGAAGGTGGGCAGGAAGTGCGGTACGGAACGGTCGAGCCGCTCACCGATCTCGTCGAACCCCTCCTTCGCCAGCCCCGGCTTGGTGGCGACGAGCCGGGCGAGCCGCTCCATCTCCTTGACCACGGCCAGCGCGTGGTGCCCGTGCGCCGGGTCGTGCACGAGCGCCCAGGCCGGGAATCCCAGCGACTGCCGCTTGACCCGGCCGACGCCGGCCGTCCCGGCCGGGCCGAACCCCAGATACTCCAGGGACAGATCCTCGGCCGCGCCGATCGCCTCGGGCACCAGCCGCACCACCTCACGCCCGTCCAGCGCCGGATGCCCGTACGTCCGCGCGGTCAGCACATCGCCCGCGCCCTCCGTACCCGCCCCCGCGTCCACGCCCTCAGCGCCGGGTTCGATCGGCAGCACCGCCCCCGCGTCCAGCAGCTCCCACGGATCCAGGCCAGCTCGCCGTACGTCTCGTCCTGTCACGTTCACAGCGCCCCCTCCTCGTCGTTCTCCACCACACGGCCCGCGAACACCAGCGCGGCCATCCGCTCGCCCTCCGACCAGGCGACCGGCCCCACTTCGGCGAGCGGCAGCCGCCGCCCCGCCGTGTCCCGCCACTCCAGCGCCCCGGTCAGCGTCTCCGCGTCGGGGTAGTCGTCCCCGACCCAGTACGCCGCCTCCAGCTGCCGGCCGCCCTCCACCAGCGGGCACACCGCCTGGCCGCCGCGCACCCGGTACCCGAGCGAGACCGCCCGGGCCGTGGCGTGCCGCACCTGCGCGAACTTCCCGTTGGCGTACGCACGCCACTCCGCGCCCCCGGCGTCCGACGGCGGCTCCGGCCGCCGCCACACCTCGCGGAACAGCTGCTCCGCCCCCTGCTCGACCCCCAGCTCGGCCGCGAACTCCCGCAGCTCCAGGAGGTCTTCGAGCAGCACCGGATGGGGTATCAGCACCGCCCCCACCTCCACCGGGTCCCACCACAGCGAGTCACCGTCCAGATCGACGATTCCCAGCCCCCGCACCGGCTCGGCTTCCCGCAGGAACCCCGCCCGCGCCGTGTCCGCGGAACCGTCCCCGGACACCGGCGCCACGACCAGATCCCGCAGCACCGACCGCCAGGCCGGGTCCGGCCACACCCGCGCCAGCAGGGCCACCGGGACCGGCAGCGAACGCACCAGCCACATGTCCACCTGCTCACGGCACTCCCGGTCGTGCCGCTCCAGCCACTCGGCCAGCTGACGCAGCCGGACGACCTCCGCGTCGTCCTTGAGCTTGGCGGGCACCTGCTTCAGCGTGCGCCCCGCCGCGTTGCGGCACAGCACCCGTGTGCCGTCCAGCGCGACGGCATACCCGCCCGATGTCTCGATCCAGCCCATGGCAGGACCCCTCCCCAACGTTCTGGTTCCGAACTTCCATCACAGTAAGTGAGGGGTCTGACAATGGCCCCTGACCGCCTGTGAGCTGGTGGAAAAGACCCGTCACCGGCGTGCAACGGCCCGGCAACCAGCACCCGGCACGATCGGCGCATGACGGAGCCGGCGCACGACCACGGAACCCGCCGGACTGTGCACCACGGCAGTCCCGCCCTCGTCGTGGTCGCCCACGGCAGCCGCGACCCGCGCACCCCGCGCACCGTCGCCACGCTCCTCGACCGGGTCCGCGAACTCCGCCCCGGCCTGGACGTGCGCCTCGGCCACATCGAGCTGAACGAACCGGCCCTGCCCGACACCCTCGCCGCGCTCGGCGCCGGCCGCGCGGTCCTCGTACCCCTGCTGCTCGGCCGTGGTGTGCACATCAAACGGGACCTGCCCGCGTTCGCGACCGCCGCCTCCCGGCTGGAGACCCGGATCGCGGGCGCGCTCGGCCCGCACCCGCTGCTCGTCGAGGCGCTGTACGACCGGCTCACCCAAGCCGGCTGGCACACCTCCGCCCGCGCCCGTCCCCGTACCCACTCCCGTACCCACCCCGGCGGCGACGCCGTCGTCCTCGCCGCCGCGGGCTCCCGCGACCCCGAGTCCGCCGCCGACACCCGGCGTACGGCCGCGCTGCTCAGCGAGCGGCTCGGCGGGGTGCCGGTCCTCGCCGCGTACGCCTCCGCCGCCTCACCCACCGTCCCCGAGGCCCTGCGCGCCCTCGCCGCCCGGGGCCACCACCGCACCGCCGTGGCCTCGTACTTCACCGCTCCGGGATACTTCGCCGGCCGCTCCGCCGCCGCCGCGCCCTGGATCGCCGCCGCCCCGCTCGGCGCGCATCCCGCGCTCGCCCGGCTGCTCCTCCACCGCTACGACGAGGCGCTCACCACGCCGTCCCCGACGCGCGCCCGCCGCCGGCTCGCCACCGCGTAAACGCCACGTGCCCGTCCGTCACTTACCTCCCGTACCGGTTACGGTCGGTGCATGGCAGGCAAGACAGGCATGGCAGGCAAGGCAGGCACCACGTACGACGACATCTCCACCGAACGCTGGGCCCCCGAGCCCGACAAACGCCCGGGCCGCACCGCGTTCCAGCGCGACCGCGCGCGGGTGCTGCACTCCGCCGCGCTGCGCAGACTCGCCGGGAAGACGCAGGTCGTGACTCCCGGCTCCTGGAGCCGGGAGTGGGACGCCAGCCCCCGCACCCGGCTGACCCACTCCCTGGAGTGCGCCCAGGTGGGCCGTGAACTGGGCGCGGCGCTCGGCTGCGATCCGGATCTCGTCGAGGCCGCGTGCCTCTCGCACGACATGGGCCACCCGCCCTTCGGCCACAACGGGGAACAGGCGCTCAACAGCTTCGCCGCCGACTGCGGCGGCTTCGAGGGCAACGCCCAGTCGCTCCGGCTCCTCACCCGTATCGAACCGAAACGCTTCGTACCGGTACCCGGCGGAGTCGCCAGCGTCGGCCTCAACCTCACCCGCGCCGCCCTCGACGCCGCCACCAAGTACCCGTGGCCGCGCGGCGCCCACCCCACCGACCCCGCCTCGGCGAAATTCGGCGTGTACGAGGACGACCTGCCCGTCTTCGCATGGGTGCGCGAGGGCGCGCCGGCGGACCGTACCTGCTTCGAGGCTCAGGTCATGGACTGGTCCGACGATGTCGCCTACTCCGTCCACGACTTCGAGGACGCCCTGCACGCCGGGCACGTCGACCCCGCGGCGCTCGCCGCCGAGGACGAGCGCCGCGAGATCTGGGCGGTCGCGATCGGCCGTTACGTACCGGCCGGCACCGATCCGCACGAACTGGCCGACGCGCTCGACCGGCTCATGCGACAGGAGTGGTGGCCGCACGGCTACGACGGCTCCGCCCCCGCCCAGGCCCGCCTCAAGGACGCCACCAGCCAGCTCATCGGCCGCTTCTGCGAAGCGGCGGAGAGCGCGACCAGAAAGGCGTACGGCACGGGCCCGCTCACCCGGTACGCCGCCGAGCTCGTCGTCCCGCGCGAGGCCCGCCACGAGTGCGCGGTCCTCAAGGCCGTCGCGGACCGCTACGTCATGCAGCGCGCCGAGCAGGAGACGCTCCGCGCCGACCAGCGCGTCGTCCTCGCCGAGCTGGCCGAGGCGCTCACGGCCCGCGCCCCCGAAGGACTCGACCCGCAGTTCCGCGCGCTGTTCGACGCCGCTCTTGACGACCGCGCGCGCAAACGCGTCATCGTCGACCAGATCGCCTCGTTCACGGACGCGGCGGCCCGCTCCCTGCACAGCACGCTCACCAAGCAACCCTGAGACATCCCCGCCCGCACCTGCCTCATGGCCCCGGACGCGGGCATATACAGAAGCAGCACCGAAGCAGCACCGAAGCAGCACCGAAGCAGCACCGAAGCAGCACGAAGGCAGTACGCAAGCAGCCGGATCACGGCGCCTTCCGGGCCGTGGGACAGCCCCCGCGGAGCGCTCCCCCTTTCGCCGTCGGCCTCCGTGCGGGAGGCTCGCAGATGGCGGCAGCGCGAAGAGGAGGCATCAAGTGGTCGACGCACACCGGACATTTGTCATCGTCGGCGGCGGGCTGGCCGGGGCGAAGGCCGCGGAAACCCTGCGCGCGGAGGGGTTCACCGGCCGGGTGATCCTCATCGGTGACGAGCGTGACCACCCCTATGAACGCCCGCCCCTGTCCAAGGGCTATCTGGCGGGCAAGGACGGACGCGACAGCGTCTTCGTACAGAAGCCCGCCTGGTACGCCGGAGCCCAGGTCGAGCTGCACCTCGGCCAGACCGTCACCGCCGTCGACCGCGACACCCACCGGATCCTTCTTGGCGACGGCACCTCGCTGCGGTACGACAAGCTGCTGCTGGCCACCGGTGCGGAACCGCGCCGGCTCGACATCCCCGGCACGGAGCTGGCGGGCGTCCACCACCTGCGCCGCCTCGCCCACGCGGACCGGCTGCGCCAGGTGCTGTCCGCCCTCGGCCGCGACAACGGGCATCTGGTGATCGCGGGTGCGGGCTGGATCGGACTGGAGGTAGCCGCGGCGGCGCGCGGATACGGCGCCGAGGTCACCGTCGTCGAGGCCGAGCCGACCCCGCTCCACCAGGCCATCGGCCCCGAGCTGGGCCAGTTCTTCACCGAGCTGCACCAGGACCGGGGGGTACGGTTCCACTTCGGCGCCCGGCTCACCGAGATCACCGGCCAGGACGGCATGGTCCTGGCGGCCCGTACGGACGACGGCGAGGAGCACCCCGCGCACGACGTCCTCGCCGCGATCGGCGCCGCGCCGCGCACCGCGCTGGCCGAGGCCGCCGGGCTCACCCTGGCCGGCCGGTCCGCGGGCGGCGGTATCGCCGTGGACGCCTCCCTGCGCACCTCCGACCCCGACATCTACGCCGCCGGCGACGTGGCCGCCTTCCCCCTGACCGCCGCGCTCGCGTCCGGCGGGAGCGGCCCCGGCGACCGGCTGGTACGCGTCGAGCACTGGGCCAACGCCCTCAACGGCGGCCCGGCCGCCGCCCGCGCCATGCTCGGCCAGGACATCACGTACGACCGTATTCCGTACTTCTTCTCCGACCAGTACGACCTGGGCCTGGAGTACTCGGGCTGGGCCCCGCCCGGTTCGTACGACCAGGTGGTGGTGCGCGGCGACGCGGGAAAGCGCGAGTTCGTCGCCTTCTGGCTGAAGGACCGCAGGGTGCTCGCCGGGATGAACGTCAACGTCTGGGACGTCACCGAGGACATCCAGCGCCTGATCCGCTCGGGCGCGCCCCAGGATCTCGACGCCCTGGCCGACCCCACTGTCCCCCTGGCCGCGCTCGGCACCTGAGGCCGCGGCCGGACGGGCGGCTCGGCTCACGGTCCGGGTGTGCCGGCGCGGGCCCGTAGAATTCACGCGTGGCAGGCAGGATCAACGATGACGACGTGAAGGCTGTTCGGGACGCGGTCCCGATCGACGCCGTCGTGTCCGAGTACCTCCAGCTGCGCAGCGCCGGCGGCGGCAACCTCAAGGGCCTCTGCCCCTTCCACGACGAGAAGTCCCCGTCCTTCCAGGTCAGTCCGAGCAAGGGTCTCTTCCACTGCTTCGGCTGCCAGGAGGGCGGGGACACCATCGCCTTCGTCATGAAGGTCGACCACCTCTCGTTCTCCGAGACGGTCGAGCGGCTCGCCGCCCAGGCGGGCATCACCCTCCGGTACGAGGAGGGCGGGTACAACCCGTCGAGCCAGCGCGGCGAGCGCACCCGGCTGGTCGAGGCGCACAAGGCCGCCGCGCGCTTCTACACGGAGCAGCTCGCCGGCGCCGAGGCCGAGATCGGCCGCAGGTTCCTCGCCGAGCGCGGCTTCGACCAGGCGGCGGCCGAGCACTTCGGCGTCGGCTACAGCCCGGTCGGCTGGGACCACCTCACCCGGTTCCTGCGCGGCCAGGGCTTCTCCGACAAGGAGCTGCTGCTCTCCGGCCTCTCCCAGGACGGCAGACGCGGCCCGATCGACCGCTTCCGCGGCCGGCTGATGTGGCCGATCCGCGATATCTCCGGCGAGGTCGTCGGCTTCGGCGCGCGCAAGCTGCGCGACGACGACAACGGCCCGAAGTACCTCAATACGCCCGAGACGGCGATCTACAAGAAGTCCCAGGTGCTGTACGGCGTCGACCTGGCCAAGAAGGACATCGCCAAGTCCAGCAGGGCCGTCGTCGTCGAGGGGTACACGGATGTGATGGCCTGCCATCTGGCCGGTGTCACCACCGCCATCGCCACCTGCGGCACCGCTTTCGGCGGCGACCACATCAAGATCCTCCGCCGGCTGCTCATGGACAACGGCAGCGCGCGCGTGATCTTCACCTTCGACGGCGACGCGGCCGGCCAGAAGGCCGCGCTGCGCGCCTTCGAGGACGACCAGAAGTTCGCCGCCGAGACCTATATCGCCATCGCCCCCGACGGCATGGACCCCTGCGAGCTGCGGCTCGCCAAGGGCGACCAGGCCGTCGCGGACCTGGCGGAACCGCGTACACCGCTCTTCGAGTTCGCCATCCGCCAGATCGTCTCCCGGTACGACCTGGAGACCCCGGCGGGCCGCGCCGCCGCGCTCGACGAGGCCGCGCCGATCGTCGCCCGGATCAAGAACGGCTCCTCCCAGCACGAGGTGGCGGTGCAGCTCGCCGGCATCCTCGGCATCCTCGACACCCAGTTCGTCGTCAAGCGCGTCGCCCAGGTGGCCCGCTGGGCGCGCGACCGCGGCGGCAAGGGCCCCGCGGGCGGCCCCCCCGGCGGCCAGGACGAGCGCGGCGGGCCGCGGCGGCCGTACGGGTCCCAGCCCCAGCCCGCCTCCGGTCCCTCGGGCCCCTCAGGCCCCGCGCTCACCCTGCGCAGCCCCGCCCACCGCACCGAGCGCGAGCTGCTCAAGCTCGCCCTCCAGCGGCCCGAGCTGGTCTCCCCGGCCTTCGACGCCTACGGCGAGGACGAGTTCACCGCCCCGCCCTACGCCGCCGTACGCCGCGCCGTCGAGGACGCGGGCGGCGCCGAGTCGGGGCTCCAGTCCGCGCCCGAGTATCTGGCCCGGGTCCGGGAGGCCGCGCCGAACGACCAGGTGCGCGCCATGGTCACCGAGCTGGCCGTCGAGGTCTTCCGCGGCAAGACCATCGACGAGATCTACGCGGGACAGCAGCTCGTCCAGGTCCGGCTGCGCGCCGTGGACCGCCGTATCCAGGACATCACCGGCACCCTGACCCGGCTGGGCACCGGGTCCGACCCCGACCACTACGCGGCCGTGCAGAAGGATCTGTGGATCCTCCAGCAGTACGGCCAGGCCCTGCGCAACATCGGCGCCGACGCCCTCTAGGCCGGGCCCAGGCCCTCCCCCGGCCGCCCGGGAGTAACAGCCGGGTTACGTCCGGAGCGCAGAAAGTCACCGCACGCCCCTCGTGGCGGCGATGTGCCGTACCGCACACTGGGGGGCGGTGCCTGAGTTCTTCGGAGTGCGGCCCGGCCGCGCCCGTCCCGCCGCCGCGACTCCCCCGAGCGGTGGCGATCACCCTGGAGGTCGCCCCCCGTGCACACCCAGTTGCTCACCGAGCACCCCGCGGAGGTGCCCCTCGTGCCCGAGTCCACGGGACGGCGGGGCGGCGGCCGTGCCGACACCGGCGGGCCCTCGTCCGATCTGTTCCGGCAGTATCTGCGCGAGATCGGCCGTATACCGTTGCTCACCGCCGCCGACGAGGTGGAGCTGGCCCGCCGCGTCGAGGCGGGGCTGTTCGCCGAGGAGAAGCTGAGCCGTACGCCCGATCTGGACTCGCGGCTCGCACTGGACCTCGACCGTCTCGTCGTACTCGGCCGGATGGCCAAGCGACGGCTGATCGAGGCCAATCTGCGGCTCGTCGTCTCCGTCGCCAAGCGCTATGTGGGCCGCGGGCTGACCATGCTCGACCTCGTCCAGGAGGGCAATCTCGGCCTGATCAGGGCCGTCGAGAAGTTCGACTACGCGCGCGGCTACAAGTTCTCGACGTACGCGACCTGGTGGATACGCCAGGCCATGTCCCGCGCCCTGGCCGACCAGGCCCGGACCATCCGGGTCCCCGTCCATGTGGTCGAGCTGATCAACCGGGTCGTCCGGGTCCAGCGCCGGCTGCTCCAGGAGCGCGGCCAGGAGCCGACGCCCGAGGAGATCGGCGCCCAGCTGGAGCTGGACCCCGCGCGGGTCCGCGAGGTGTTACGGCTCGCCCAGGAGCCGGTGTCCCTGCACACCCCGGTGGGGGAGGAGGACGATGTCGCGCTCGGGGATCTGATCGAGGACGGCGACGCCGCGTCCCCCGCCGAGTCCGCCGCCTTCCTGCTGCTGCGCGAACATCTCGACGTGGTGCTCGCCACGCTCGGCGAACGCGAACGCAAGGTCGTCCAGCTGCGGTACGGACTGGACGACGGACGGCCGCGCACCCTGGAGGAGATCGGCCGGATCTTCGGCGTCACCCGCGAACGCATACGCCAGATCGAGTCCAAGACCCTCAACCGGCTGCGCGACCACGCCTTCGCCGACCAGCTGCGCGGCTACCTGGACTGACCGGCGGCCGCACCCGCGGTGGGAGACGCCGCACCCGGGGTGGGAAAGGCCCCCCTCCCACCCCGGTACCCCACACCCTCTCAGTCGACCTCGGCCACAGCCTGCGCGAACTGCGCCGCGTACAGCCGCGCGTACGACCCCTCCGCCGTCAGCAGCTCCTCGTGCGTGCCCTGTTCGACGATCGAGCCCTCCTCCATCACCAGAATCACGTCCGCGTCCCTGATCGTGGAGAGCCGGTGCGCGATGACAAAGCTCGTACGGCCGTGGGCCAGCCGCGCCATCGCCTTCTGGATCAGCACCTCGGTCCGGGTGTCCACCGAGCTGGTCGCCTCGTCCAGCACCAGGATCACCGGGTCGGACAGGAACGCCCGCGCGATGGTGATCAGCTGCTTCTCGCCGGCGCTGACGTTCGCGCCCTCGTCGTCGATCACCGTGTCGTAACCGTCCGGGAGCGTCCGGACGAACCGGTCCGCGTGGGCCGCGCGGGCCGCCTCCTCGATGTCCGCGCGGGTCACCTCGCGCGAGGCGCCGTACGCGATGTTCTCCGCTATCGTGCCGCCGAAGAGCCAGGTGTCCTGGAGCACCATGCCTATCCCGGACCGCAGTTCCTCGCGCGACATCCGCGAGATGTCCAGCCCGTCCAGCGTGATCCGGCCGCCGGTCACCTCGTAGAACCGCATCAGCAGATTGACCAGCGTGGTCTTCCCCGCCCCCGTCGGACCGACGATCGCGACCGTCTGGCCCGGGTCCACCGAGAGCGACAGATCGTCGATCAGCGGCTTCTCCGGGTCGTAGCGGAACGACACGCCCTCCAGCGCGACACGCCCCTGCGGCTCGCGCAGCCGCTCGATCGACGGCGCGTCGGGCTCCTGCTCCACCGAGTCCAGCAGCTCGAAGATCCGCTCGGCCGACGCGACCCCGGACTGCACCAGATTCGCCATCGATGCGACCTGGGTCAGCGGCATCGAGAACTGCCGCGAGTACTGGATGAACGCCTGCACGTCACCGATCGACAGCGTGCCCGAGGCGACCCGCAGCCCGCCGACCACCGCGACCAGCACATAGTTCAGATTGGAGATGAAGAGCATCAGCGGCTGCATGATCCCGCTGTTGAACTGCGCCTTGAAGCCCGCCTCGTACAGCTTGTCGTTCTGCTCGCGGAACGCCTCCGCCGACTCGTCCTGCCGCCCGAAGACCTTGACGAGGGAGTGTCCCGTGTACATCTCCTCGATATGGGCGTTCAGCGTGCCGGTGACCTTCCACTGCTGGACGAACTGCGGCTGCGACCGCTTGCCGACCTTCGCCGCCACGAACACCGACAGCGGTACGGTCACCAGCGCGACCAGCGCCAGCAGCGGGGAGATCCAGAACATCATCCCCAGCACACCGACGATCGTCAGCACCGAGTTGACCAGCTGGCCCATGCTCTGCTGGAGGGTCTGCGAGATGTTGTCGACATCGTTCGTCGCCCGGCTCAGCACCTCGCCGCGCGGCTGCCGGTCGAAGTACGACAGGGGCAGCCGTGACAGCTTCGCCTGGACGTCCTCGCGCATCCGGAACACCGTACGGTTGATCACCCGGATGGAGAGCCGAGTGGACACCAGCATCAGCAGGCCCGCGCCCACGTAGACCACCAGCGCCATCAGCAGCACCTGCCCCACCGCGCCGAAGTCGATGCCCTGCCCGGGGGTGAAGTCCACCCCGGAGAGCAGATCGGCGAGCCCGCCGTCGCCCTTCGCGCGCAGTGCGTCGATGGTCTGCGTCTTGGTGGCGCCCTCGGTGGTCTGCCGGCCGACCACCCCCGCGAAGATCAGGTCCGTCGCCCGGCCCAGGATCTTCGGGCCGACGACCGACAGGGCGACGCTCAGCACACCCGCGCCGAACATCCACCACAGCGTGGTCCGCTCCACGGTCAGCAGGCGCAGCAGCCGCTTGCCTGACCCCTTGAAGTCCATGGACCGCTCGGTCGAACCGGCCATCATCATGCGTCCGCCAGGACCGCTCATCAGGCCGCCTCCGCCTCGGTCAGCTGGGAGAGGACGATCTCCCGGTATGTCTCGTTCGACGCCATCAGCTCGTGATGGCGCCCCGCCCCGACGACCCTGCCCTCGTCGAGGACCACGATCCGGTCGGCGTCCCGGATGGTGGAGACGCGCTGCGCGACGATCACGACGGTCGCCTCCGCGGTCTCGTGCGCCAGCGCGCCGCGCAGCGCCGCGTCCGTGGCGTAGTCCAGCGCGGAGAAGGAGTCGTCGAAGAGGTAGATCTCCGGCCGCCGCACCAGCGTCCGCGCGATCGCGAGCCGCTGCCGCTGGCCGCCGGACACATTCGTGCCGCCCTGCGCGATGGGCGCGTCGAGTCCGCCGTCCAGGGTCTCCACGAACTCCTTCGCCTGCGCCACCTCCAGCGCGTGCCACAACTCGTCGTCGGTCGCGTCGGGATTGCCGTACCGCAGATTCGTCGCGACCGAACCGGAGAACAGGTACGGCTTCTGCGGTACGAGGCTCACGGTCCTGGCCAGCAGCGCCGGATCGAGTTCGCGCACATCCTGTCCGTCGACCAGCACCTGCCCGTCCGTGGTGTCGAACAGCCGCGGTACGAGCCCCAGCAGCGTCGACTTCCCGCTGCCCGTCGAGCCGATCACGGCGGTCGTCTCACCGGGCCGGGCGACCAGCGACACCTCGCGCAGCACCGGCTCCTCGGCCCCCGGGAAGCGGAATTCCGCGCCCCGGATCTCCAGATGCCCGTGCCGTCGCAGCTCCCGCACCGGGTTCTCCGGCGGGACGACGCTGGAGCGGGTGTCCAGCACCTCCTCGATGCGCTCGGCGCAGACCTCGGCGCGCGGCACCATCATGAACATGAAGGTGGCCATCATCAGAGCCATGACGATCTGCATCAGATAGGCGAGGAACGCGGTCAGCGCCCCGATCTGCATCCCGCCGCTGTCGATGCGGTGCGCGCCGAACCAGACGACGGCGATCGACGACAGGTTCACGACGGTCATCACGGTCGGGAACATCAGCGCCATCAGGCGGCCGGTCGACATCGCGACATCCGTCAGCTCCGTATTGGCGCCGCGGAATCGTTCCTTCTCGTACTCCTCCCGGACAAAAGCTCTGATCACCCGGTTTCCGGTGATCTGCTCACGCAGCACCCGGTTGACGGTGTCCAGCCGCGTCTGCATGGTCCGGAACAGGGGCCGCATCCGCTTGACGATGAGGGTCACACAGATGGCGAGTACGGGCACGACGGCCACCAGCACCCCCGAGAGCGGTACGTCCTGGCCGAGCGCCATCACGATCCCGCCGACACACATGATGGGCGCGGACACCATCAGCGTGAACGACATCAGCACCAGCATCTGTACCTGCTGGACATCGTTGGTGGTACGGGTGATCAGCGAGGGGGCCCCGAAGTGCCCCACCTCGCGCGCGGAGAAGCTCTGCACCCGGCCGAAGACGGCGGCCCGCACATCCCGCCCCAGCGCGGAGGCGGTGCGCGCGCCGTAGAAGACGGCACCGATGTTGCAGATGACCTGGACGACACTGACGGCGATCATGATGCCGCCGAACTCAAGGATGTAGCCCGAGTCCCCCTTCACCACACCGCTGTCGATGATGTCGGCGTTGAGAGTGGGCAGATAGAGGGTGGCGCAGGTCTGCAGCAGCTGGAGCGCTACCAGCAGGATGATCGGTTTTTTGTACGGAGCGAGGTGGGCTCGCAGCAGTCGTAGGAGCACGCGGAGTCTCTCGGGGTCGGCTCGGAGTCGGTCGGCAAGATCTGGGGTCCGCCCCCATCTTGCGGCACCGCGCCCGTGGAACCCCAAGGGTTTATGTCCAAAGGAGAGTCAAGAACGCGACGGCGGGGGAACCACGAGCACGACCGACCCGTCGCACCCGGCCCCGTCCTTCGCTGCCCCGCCCCCCGTCGCCCCCGTCCCCCGCCCCCACTCACCCGACGGGACCGAAGGCTCCCGGATGCACCTGCTCGCGCGTGGCCGTGTACTGCTGCCGTACGGCCGTCCCCACCGCCACGTCGTCCCCCGGCTCGAAGACCTGAGCCGCCGCGCCCTGCCAGGCGGGCGGGGTGTGCGGGGCCAGCGTCCCCCGGGAGACCCCGAGCGCCCACGCGGCCTGCCGCGCCGCGCCGATCGCCGCGTAGTCCGCCGGCTGCGGTACGACAACCTGCGCGCCGAAGATCGCCGGAGCCACGGCCTGGACGGCGGGCAGCTCGGCGGCGGCCCCCAGCAGGAACACCCGGCGCACCTCCACCCCCCGCGCACGCAGCACGTCCATCGCGTCCGCGAGCGAGCAGAGCATCCCCTCGAACGCGGCCCGTGCCAGATGCTCGGGCTTCATCGACTCACGCCGCAGCCCGGTCAGCGTGCCGGCCGTGTGCGGCAGCTGCGGGGTCCGCTCGCCCTCCAGATACGGCAGGAACACCAGCCCCGAGGAGCCCGGCGTGGACTTCAGCGCCAGCGCGGACAGCTCGGCCAGCTCCGCCGTACCGAGCAGCTCCGCCGTACCGCGCAGGGCTCTGACCGCGTTGAGCGTATGGACGACGGGCAGATGCATGCCGGTGGCGTCGGCGAAGGAGGTGATCAGCCCCGACGGGTCGGCCGCGGCCTCGTGGTGCACGGCCATCACGGACCCCGAGGCCCCCAGCGACACGACCGCGTCCCCGGCCCCGACCCCGAGCCCGAAGGCGGCGGCCATGGTCTCACCGGTGCCCGCCGAGATCAGCAGCCCCTCGGGGGTGGTCCCCGCCGCGTCCGCGGGACCGAGTACGTCGGGCAGCGCCGCCCGGTGCCCGAGCGCCAGCTCCACCAGATCCGGCCGGTACGCCCCCGTACGGGCCGACCAGTAGCCGGTCCCGGACGCGGCGCCCCGGTCGGTGGTCCGCCGGGCCGGCCGGCCGAGCAGCTGCCAGACCAGCCAGTCGTGCGGCTGCATCACCAGCGCGGTGCGCTGCGCCGCCGCCGGTTCGGTCCGCGCCATCCAGCGCAGCTTGGACACGATCTGCCCCGACTGCGGTACGGACCCGACGGCATCGGCCCACGCCTGCCGGCCGCCCAGCGAGTCCACCAGATCGGCGGCGGCGACCTGCGCGCGCTTGTCGTTGCCGACCAGCGCGGGACGTACGAGATTGCCCTGCCGGTCCAGCGGCACCATGCCGTGCTGCTGCGCCGAGACCCCGATGGCCTGGACCCCCTCCAGCAGCCCGCCGGACGCGGCCTCGCCGAGGGAGAGCAGCCAGACCTGCGGGTCGACCTCCGTGGCTTTGGGCTCGACCGGATGCGGGGCGTACCCCTGGCGCAGCACGGCGCCCGTGTCGGAGTCACAGACCACGACACGTGTGAACCCGGACGAACTGTCCAACCCGGCGACTATTCCCATGACACCCGATTCTGCCGCACGCGCGGCGGCGCGCGGCACGACGAGCGCCGCCGGTCACGAGCACCCTCAGGTGTTGCTGGTGCCCCAGTCGTCCTGCCCGTTCTGGCTGCGCTCCCGCAGCGACCGCACGCGCTGGGCGACGGAGCCGGGCAGTTTGTCCCCGAGCCGGTCGCCGACCACGCCGTTCACCGAGTGGTACGCCTTGCCCGCGTACTCACGGCCGGTCTGCGCGGCGGACTCAGCGGCGTTGCGCACCGCCGGATTCTGCGACACCTGGCGCGCCGATTTCTTGAGCTGTTCGTAACGCTCGCGCCCGGCGCGCGTCCCCAGTACATACCCGCAAGCCAGTCCCGCGATGAACGTGAGGCGGTACCGCATGGCTGCCACCCTTCTCTCTCTGCGTCCGAGTCCCCGGGGCCCTCCCCGTGCCTCCGCCTACCCCGTCCCACCCGGGCTCACCCGACGTGACCCGGCCCCATACCGATTGGCGGAGCACCCCCCTGCTTGCGCTAATGTATGTGTCGCAGCGAACGCGCGCCGCTCGGGAGGACCGGGAAGGGTACGTTCGGTGCAAACGCAGCAATCCCCTGTAGCTCAATTGGCAGAGCAGCCGGCTGTTAACCGGCAGGTTACTGGTTCGAGTCCAGTCGGGGGAGCGCGGTCCCCTGTAGCTCAATTGGCAGAGCATTCGGCTGTTAACCGGAGGGTTGCTGGTTCGAGTCCAGCCGGGGGAGCGAGTAACACGAGAAGGACCCTCCGGGGTCCTTTTTCGTATGCCCAAACCCGGTCAAGGATCCCTCGTACGAACGTACTTGGCGCCGAACGGAACCGATCGGCGCGCGACGAAGTCCTCAAGGTCAAGCGAAGCCGACCATCCGAGGCAGGAGATCGTATGACCGGCTATGCTGCGGCAGACGGGCGCGCACACATGTACGCGACGCGCCGTTGGGGGCGGTAGCTCAGCCGGTTAGAGCAGCGGACTCATAATCCGTCGGTCGTGGGTTCGAGTCCCACCCGCCCCACAGGGATAGATGTTCGAAGAATCGATCCCACCTGCACCCGAGGGCCCTACAGTGGTTTAGACCACGATGGGGTCCTCAGCTCTTTTCGGGGTCCTGCGTGAGCGGTGCGTGAGCGGGCGTGCCAGACGGCCGTGGACGACGGGCGCGGGGGACGACGGCCTCGGCATTCCTCGCGACCTCCTGATCGACCTGGGGCAGCATGGCGGTGTACGTATCGGACGCTAGCTGAATCGTGCTTTGCCGCAGCGTCTCTTTGATCGTGTGGATGTCACCTCCACCCGCATGGATCAACGTCGCCGCCACATGCCTCAGGTCCCTCAGGCTGATCGGCGGCAGGTCCGCCTCGCGGCACAACCGCCGGAAGATGTCTGACACCTTCTCGGGATGGAGCCAGCCCCCGTCTGTGTCCACGAACACCTTGCCGGTCTCCTGCCACGGCAAGCGAGCCTCCAGCCGCTCGGCGCGCTCGGCAAGTTGCTGAGCGCGGTGCTGGCGGAGCACCGTCACGGTGGCTGGCCCCAGGGCGATCGTGGCTGCGGAGCCCTCCGTCTTGGGATCGCTCTCGATCGGAGTCCAACCGTCCTGGATGATTGTCTTCGAGACGGTCAACAGAGCCTTGTCGAGATCGAGATCCACCCATGCCTGCCCGACCCCCTCACCGCGGCGCAGACCCCGGAACGCGATCAGGTGGAACAGGGCGTACAGCCGGTCCGTCTCGGCATAGTCGAGGAACGCGCCCACCTGGACGGGTGTCCACACCATGACACCGCTCGGCTTTTCCCCCGTGCGCTGCCAACGCTCCACATGCTCCGCCGTCCACAGGAGTCCCTTCGGCCGCTTGCCCGAGGCCAGTTCGACGTGCGCGGCCGGGTTGAACGTGAGCAGCTGCTGCGAGATCGCCGCGTTCAGCGCTGACCGCAGCGTTGCCCGGATCCGCTGCTGCGTCGCCGCGCCCGTCACACGCCGGTACGGAGGGAGCGCCTCCAGCTTCTCCCGCTCGGCCGCCAGGCGGGCTGTCTCGGAGGCCGGCGGCCGGGACCGCTTCCCCCAGGTCGCCCGCGCCTGCTGCTCGCGGCGCTGCTCGTTCTCCGCCATGATCGCTTCGTTCGCGTCGTTGATGGCGTCGAACATCTCCACCAGGTGACCGACGTTCAACCGGTCGAGCAGCAGGTGGCCGAGCGCCGGACGCAGGTGCACCTCGATGTGTGAGGCGTACCCGCGCAGCGTCGACTTCTTCCTCTTCTTCGCCGCGTGCCATTCATCAAGCCAGTCGCCCACGGTCGTGCTGCTGACGAGCGCCTGGCCCGCGCGGAACCGGCGCCGGGTCGCGCCGAGGTCGGGCAGCGGCGCCTTCTTGTCCTTGCTGACACCTTCGAGTAGATCGCCGATGCGGACCTGGCCGTCCACGTCGTTCCCGTCTGGGAGCGCGAGCAACGCGCGGACCTGGTCCAGGATCTCCTGGGCCGCCTTCGCAGTCTCGTATCCGGACCGGCTGAAACTGCGCCGGCCACCGTCTTCTCGCGCGGGCAACTCCTGCCGCACCGCGTAGACGCCGTGCCTCCGGCTGGTGAGCTGTGGGCACGCCTTCCCGAGCGCCTTTCCGTCGTCGCCGCGGCAGTAGCAGCGCCGGTATGTCGAACCCTTCATCGTGCCTCCTGTGCCCGGGGCCGCCATACGCGGCCGTCCGCCCAACAGTCTGGTGGGCAGGCGTCAGGTGCGCGGCGGCTTTCCGCCCCACCGCTGTCTCCAGAGCCCGTCACCCGTGATCCGCCGGAGGTACGCGGTCATCTCCCGGCAGAGCTGGGGAGTTGCAGCGCCGGGGCGGATTACCCACGCGAACCGGCCTTTCCGCTCCAGCGGTGTACAAAGGGACCGGCGAGGCAGCTCTCCAGGCCGAGCGATACGCCAGTAGACATCTGCTATCTCAAGGTTCTCGGCGGGCTCGTCTGCGCGGTCGGCAGCGGCGCCGTCAGCCCATTCCTGGCCCCAGCCTTCCTCGGCGCCGAGGATCTGGGCGTGAAGCACGTTCAGTTCGGCGATCAACTCGGGCTTGGCTTCGTGCTTTCGAACGTGCACATCTAGCGTGCCGTCGCCCTCCACGATCCGGACGACGCGTCCGGGCGGGATGGGCACGGCGCTGTCAAGGTGAAAAGTGACCCGGGTCGCTTTATTGATCTTCTTTCTCGCGTTCACACTGATCCCCCATGCATGCCGACGCACGTGTGTTCGAATCGTGGCGCCGGAGCTGATCATTCCGCCCCCCGACGGATCACCAATCATGCACAAGACCCACACAAAGAACCAGGGGTTACGAAAAAATTACCCTGCGTCAGGTTTTGCGGAACGCTCCTCGGCCCACGCCGCCAGCATCATCTCTGCGCGCTTCCGGTCTTCCTCGCTCACCGCTTCATAGTTCCGGAGGAGGAGCCGAGCGCGGTCGCTGTGCCAGATCGTGTCGATGCCCATGAACTGGCTCCCCGCCGCGGCTTGGACCTCATGCAAAGGAAGCTGGAGGCCGGCCATCAGTGCGCGCAGCTCTGGCGCCTGCGGCGGGATGATCGGAAGCTCCTTTTCCAGGCGGCGGATTACCTGGAAGTTCCACTTCGGGCCCTCGTCGGGGGCGTCTGGGTCGATGCAGAGGTCTGCCAGCTCTCGAAGGCTGAGCCTCAGCTCTGCGCGGCGCTCGCGCACGAGCCTGGACAGGTCCGTCCTGGGCTCCGCGTTGGTCATGGGATTCATCCTGCCACTCCGCTGACACTAGGTGTCTATCTGGTCGGTGGTACGCGCTCCGCCCCCGACCAGTTCAGAGGCTGCGCTAGGGCACTTGCATCGACAGATTGTCTATCCAGGCGAACGGTAGGCGCCATGCGGGGTCCACTATCTGGCCGGACACGTACCGTGTCCGGCTGAATACGCACGCCCTGACTGTTTCAGTAGATAGACAAACTGTCGATCGCGTGACAGGGTTTGTTTATCCAGTTAAAAAAACCGCGGGGTGGCGACATTGCGTGAACTGACATACCGGTTGGTAGACCCTCAGGTCCTACGACTCCTGATGCGGCGCACCGGCGACGGCAGGGCTGTCAGCCTCCGTGCTCTGGCCACCGCCGCCGACGTCCACCACAGCACCGTCGGTCATCTACTCAGCGGCCAGCAGGACACCGCGACGAGCACGGTGGCTCAGGCCATTGCCGACCGGATCGGCTGTGATCTCGCCGTTCTCTGGATCGAGGACGGCCGGACCGCCCGCAGCCTCCGGCGGACGGCGGCGACGAAATGACCAGCCCGAGACCGTTCACCATCGCCGAGATCTACGACCAGCCCGCGATGGTCCCCCTCTGGCCGGGCGTCGGCCGGGCCCTCGGGCTCGCGGAATCGACCACATACCAGCTCGCTGCCCAGCACCGCTTGCCGGTCGAGGTGGTTCGGCTCGGCCGCCGTCAGTTCGTGCGGCGGGTCGACCTCCTGACCTTTCTCCACCTGCCCACCACGAGCGATGCCGCCGAGGGTGCGACCTCGACGGCATCCGAGCACAACACCACTGAGGAGAGCGCTCAATGACCACTGTACGAGAGACCACTGACACCCGTACTGCTGTCCTGGCACAGGCCGCCGACTGGCTCGACTCCCTTGGCGAGACCGATGCCGCATACCTCCTGAGGACGTGCGACGTGCCGACCTCGGTGGAGGCCACCGGCGCCCCGACTGAGCGCCCGCACCCCCGTCCGTGCGAGCACCCCGACGTGACATGCACGTGCCCCCGGCCGTACATCGCCTCGGAGGAGACCCGTCTGGCCGCGCGCCGGCGGGGCTGCGTCGCCGCGTTCTTCCGTGGCGTCGGCTGGTACCGGGTGGCGAAGTCGGCGGGCGCCCTGTGACCGCTGCCCGTCAGCGCGTGATCGCCGCGCTCACCGTCGACTTCGGCCTTGACGCCACCGGCAAGCGCATCCGACCGCCGCGCGCCCGGTACTCGTGCGTCCTCTGTCAGCAGCTCGAAGGCCCCGTTTACGGAGCCGAGCTGGTCGCCGAGTTCGTCGCCTTCATCCGCACCGAGCACCCCGCCAAATGCACCGCCAGGAGCAGCGCGTGACCGATGCACAGACACTTGACCTCCGGGCTTCCGCCCGCGAGTTGCACGACGCTGGCCTGTGCGTACTGCCCATCACCGCCGACGGCACCAAGAAGCCTGCGGTGGCTTGGCTTCAGTACAAGACCGCCCGTACCACGCCGGAACAGCACGACAGTTGGTTCGGTGGCCACCGTCCTCGCGGCATCGCAATCGTCTACGGCGCCGTATCCGGCGGCATCGAACTGATCGAGTTCGAGGGCCTCGCGATCCGTGAGGGGCTGCTTGACGACGTCACCGAAATCATGGGCGCGTCTGGGCTGGGCGACGTGTGGGCTGCGGTCCTCAGCGGGTGGGTCACCGAGTCGCCATCAGGCGGCCGGCACTTCCGCCTCCGTGTTGAGGGCGCTGACGTGCCGGGCAACACGAAGCTGGCCAGCAGGCTCGCCCGCGAGGACGAGTACACCGACGCCGACCGCCAGCGCCTGCGAGAGCGCCCCAACTCCCGCATCGTCCGTGTGCTGATCGAAACCCGCGGGGAGGGCGGCTACGGCCTGGTCGAGCCGTCCTCGGGCACGGTCCACGCCACTGGCCGTCCGTACCTCCGGCTGGAGGGCGGGCCCGACTCCATCCCGGTCCTCGATGCCGAGACCGTGGCCGCGATCCGGGACGTGTGCCGGATGGTGGACCAGCTCCCGCAGCCTGAGGCGCCGAAGACCGCGCCTCGCCCGTCACCGCCACGGCCGGACGGCACGCTGCGGCCGGGCGACGACTTCGAAGCTCGCGCCTCATGGGAGGAGATCCTCCGAGGTATCTTCCGCCCGCTCTCCACCCGAGGCAGTGAGACGTACTGGGGATGGGCCGACGGTGTCGGCGGCGCCAAGGCCACGACTGGGAAGGACGAACACGACCGCCTGTTCGTCTTCACCACGTCCTCGGACTTCACCCCGGAGGTGCCGTACAGCAAGTTCGGCGCGTACGCCTTGCTGAACCACAACGCGGACCACAAGGCCGCTGCCCGAGAGCTGGCCCGCCAGGGTTACGGGAGCCGTCACCCTGCCTCCGTCGGCCCTCGCCCCTCTGCTCCCGCCTCCCAGGTCCCTGCCCCGGCCGAGGAACCCGTCGCCGACCACCTAGCGGAGCAGCCCTCTCCGGACGTGGCCGTTCCCGAAGGCTTCGACTACGCCGACACCTTCGGCCTGCCTTCCACTGTCCGCACGCCCTACGACTACCGGGTCACCGGCCGAGGTGTGGAGGTGCTCAGTACCAGCGGCGAGAACTGGAACAGGGTGACCTTCGCACCTCTGGTTGTGACTGCCACGTTCGAGGACCCCGAGGGCGACCAGTACGTAGAGCTGTCCTGGATCGACCGAAGCCTCGGTCGACCGCGCCGGATCTCCCGCATCGTCAGCCGCGAGACCGCCAAGCGCGGGCGGAAGTTGATCGAGTACCTGGGGAGCGCGGGCCTGCCCGCTGTCGAAGGCGACGCCCGCGCTGTTGAGAAGTGGCTCGCCGAATTCGAGGCCGGCAACGTCGGCCGCATTCCGAGCGAGCAGTTGGCCCGCTGGCTGGGCTGGCAGGACGACGGCACGTTCGTCTCGTCGCCCGAGGACGGGGTGAAGGTCGACACAGCCTTCGAGGAGCAGCGCGGCCCGGCCCGTGCGCACGCCAGGAAGGGGACCCTGGAGGGCTGGCAGGACACCGTTGCCCAGCTCGCCAGCTACCCCGTGCCGCGCGTCGCGGTCGCGGCTGCTCTCGCCGCGCCGCTGCTCAAGCCTCTGGGCTTGAACAGCTTCACGCTGGACATCTCGTCACGCAGTACTAAGGGCAAGACGACCGCGCTCCAGTGCGCACTATCTGTGTGGGCCGACCCGTCCGAGCACGCGTCCGCGATGAGCAACTGGAGGACGACGCTCTACGCAATCGAGAAACGGCTGAACTTGGTCCGAGGGATCGTCACCGTTTTCGACGAGACCATGGCTGTCACGGACGACTCCCTCATTGATGAGGTGCTGTACCAGCTCCCGATGAACCACGGGAAAGCCAGGAGCGGCGGGGCGTTCGGGAACATGCTGCCCTGGGAGACCATCCTCCTGTCCTCCGGCGAGCGTCCCGCCCTCAGCTTCACGACCAGCCAGGGCGCGGCGGCCCGCATCCTCGGCACGACGGTTGCGCCGTTCGGTGACGGCGGCGGCGCGGCGGCGGCTGCGGCCCTGGAGGGCGTGCTCACCCACCACGGGCACGCCGGGCCGGAGTTCGTCCAGTACATCCTCAGCGGCCTGGCCCAGCCGAACGGCCGGGAGAAGCTGAAGAAACACCACCGCGGCCTCGTAGACGAGTTCCGCGGCGGCGGCGACATGACCAACCGGCGTGCCCCGATGGTCGCCGCTCTGGTCCTCGCCGAGGCCCTGGCCTGCCGCACCGGGCTGCTGCCGTACGAGCCGCTCTCCCACGACGTGTGGCGCGGCCTGTTCACCGCTCACAACCCCACCGACAACCGGCCGGACATGGCGCTGGACGTCGTCCGCGAGTACGTGGCTGGCCACTCCCATGAGCTGTACAGCGCCTCCCGCGCGATCATGGGCGACCGCCCGCCCTACTCCGGATGGCTGGGGGCCCTGTCGAGCGATAAGGGTGCTGCGGAAGTGGCCCTGCTCCCCGAGCGGGTCCGCAAGATCCTCGCGGACGCCGGGTACTCGCTGGACGCTGTGGTCGGCTCTTGGGTCGACGCGGGCTATCTGAAGACCCTCAAGAGCCAGCGGCCCGCCCACCTTGTACCGCGACGGTTCGACGGCGCCCGTGCGAAGTGCCTCGTGTTCACCCCCGAGGGCATGCCGTTCGGCGACCAGGGCGACGTGCTGTGAGGGCCGAGATGTCGGTGGTACGCACGAGGTGCGTACCACCCGCCGCCCTCAGTCTCCGCAGGTCAGAGACCCGCATGGTGCCGTTCGTGGGGCGGTACGCACTCGCCTGGAAATGGCACCCCTCAGGCGTGTGCGTGTGTGCGTGTGTGCGGGTGTGTGCGTGCGTGTGCACACACATAGACCCCTGTGTGTTTCTGCGTACCTGCGTACCACTGTCTCTAGAGAGAGACATAAGAGCAGGTCAGAGCAGCTTTGCCCCCGGTACGCGGCCGGTACGCAGACGGTACGCAGCGCGTACCGCCCTCTCTCCTATCCACTGAACCGAGGTGACGTATGTCCTTCACACCCCGCCCGTACCAGCTCGACGCCATCGAGGCGCTACGCCAGGGCTGGGCCGACGGTAAGACCCGTCTGGCCGTCGTTCTCCCGACGGGCTCCGGCAAAACCGTCGTTTTCTCCCACCTGGCTCACCGGATGCTCGGCAGCCTCGGCGGACGCCGGGCCCTGGTCATCGCGCACCGCGAAGAGCTGATCGAGCAGGCCGCTTCCAAGCTTCTGGCCGTTGACCCGATGCTGCGGGTCGGCATCGTCCAGGCTCAGCGCGACGACCACCAGGACGCCGACGTCATCGTGGCCAGCGTCCAGACCCTGGCTGTGAAGCGCCGTCGCGAGGCCATCCGCGATATCGGACTGATCATTGTGGACGAGTGCCACCACGCGGCGGCCCCCAGCTACATGGAGGTCCTGGAGCACTTTGGTGCCTGGCGCGGCGTGCCGACCGCCGGCTTCACCGCGACGATGACGCGCACCGACGGTGGCCTGGCCGAGGTCTGGGAGGACGTTGTCTTCCGGCTCGACATCCTCGACATGATCTCGGACGGCTACCTCTGCGACGTGCGCGGCAAGAGCATCAAGGTCGACACCTTGGACCTCAGCAGGGTGAAGACGCGCGGCGGCGATCTGGTCGACGGGCAGCTCGGCAAGGCGCTGGAGGACAGCGGGGCCCTGGACGCCATCGCGAAGGCGTACACCCAGCACGCGAGCGACCGGCCGGGCGTTGTCTTCACGCCGACCGTGGCGACCGCCCAGGGCGCCGCTGCCTCGCTGCGGGCCGTCGGCATCACGGCCGAGCCTGTGTGGGGCGACATGGGCCGTGACAAGCGGCGCGCCACGCTCGCGAGGTACGAGGCCGGGGAAGTCCAGGTGCTCACCAACTGCATGGTCTTGACCGAGGGCTTCGACGCGCCACACACCTCGTGCGTCGTCGTCGCCCGGCCGACCAAGAGTCCCGGCCTGTACGTGCAGATGGTCGGCCGTGGACTCCGGCCGGCGCCAGGGAAGCACGACGCGCTGCTCCTGGACGTGATGGGCGCCGCGTCCCGCCACCGGCTCGCGTCGATGGTCGACCTGACCGCGCGGGAGATTGGCGAGCCGGAGGAAGGCCGCTCGCTTCGGGAGGTCGCCGAGGTGCACGTGGCCGCGGAGAAGCGGCGCGCGCTCGCGGCCCGGGTCGAAGCCGAGGAGATCAACCTCTTCGGAGGCTCGGCGATCCGCTGGCTCCGCACGGGCGACGGCACCTGGTTCATCCGCTTGACCAGCGCCATGTTCCTGTTCCTCGCCCGCGACCCCGGGACCCGGCTGTACCGGATGCGCCGCTGGACGGAGACGCACGGCGTGCACGGGCCGACGGACGACGTGGCCCGGCCGTTGCCGGAGGCACTTGCCTGGCTGGAGCAGCAGGCCACCGTTCTGGCGCCGGGCGCATTCGTCGCGCGTGAGGCCCGGTGGCGCCTCGGCCAGCCCAGTTCGAAGCAGCTCGGCCTGTGCAGGCGGCTCGGCGTCATGGTGCCGCGCGGATCCTCGGCCGGCGATGTCGCCGACCTCATCGACCGAGCGCGCGTTGGCGGCGTGCTGGGCCAGCTCACTTCTGCCGCTGCGTAGTGGTCCGGGCCTGCCGCTAACAGGCCCGGACCTCCCCATCACACCACGGAGGAACCATGAAGAGTCCCATCCCCTACTTCGGTAGCAAGCAGAGCGTGTCCGACTGGATCGTCTCGCTCTTCCCGCCGCACCAGCACTACGTCGAGCCGTACTGCGGTGGTCTCTCTGTTCTCCTGGCCAAGCCGCAGTCACCGATGGAGACCGTCAATGACCTTGACGGCGATCTGATGACGTTCTGGCGGGTCCTGCGCGATCAGCCGGAGGACCTGGCGCGCGCCTGCGCGTTGACCCCACACTCGCGAGCCGAGCTGACCGGTGCCTGGGAACAGACCTCCGATGAAGTGGAAAGGGCTCGCCGGGTGTGGGTACGGCTGTCGCAGGGCCGCGGCGGGATGATGCGCCGCAGTGGGTGGCGGCATTACACCACCACGTCCGGGTCGAGCTTCAGCATGCCGGACCACCTGGACGCCTACCGAGGACGTCTGCTGCCTGCCGCCCAACGGATCGCTCCGGTGAGCCTGGAATGCCTACCCGCGCTCACCATGATCGGCAAATACGGAGCTGCGGCGGACGTACTGCTCTACGTTGATCCGCCGTACCTCGGCACCACGCGAAGCCACCGCAACCGGTACGGACCGGAAATGCGCGACGAGGCGCAGCACCGGGAACTTGCTGCGGCCTTGGTCGACTGCAAGGCGACCGTCGTCCTGTCCGGCTACCGCAGCCCGTTGTACGCCGAGCTCTACGAGGGCTGGCACTGCTACGAGCAGCAGTCCACGACCGGCAACGGCACCGGCGACAGGACACGTACCGAGGTGCTGTGGACCAACCGGCGCCTCGGACAGCAGCTCGATCTCTTCGACCAGCGCACCGCCGCCGGGTTCCTGCCCCCTGGTGGCGACTCGTGACCGCGCGCATCGTCGGCGCCGCGTACCCGGTGCTGCTCCTGGTCGCGGTCGTCCTCCTGGTGGCGCTCCTCCTGCGGGAGGGGCGCCGCACCCGGCGCGCCGCCGCCGTTGCCGCCGAGCGCGGCGCGAGGCCGGCCTCACCGGTCCATCCGTACGCGGCCCTGCTGGACGAGGTGGCGCTCCTCCGGGCGGCTGTGGAGTACGCGTGCTGCCCCGGCTGGTGGGAGCCCGGCCACCTGTACCGCCATCACCCCGACTGCATGAAGGAGAGCGACCATGCGTGACAAGCCCGAGGGCATGCCCAGCGCCTTCCTTGCCCGCCGTAAGGCCGCCAACCCGGAACCGCGGTATACCGCCGACTCCATCACCGATGACGCCCTGGACGAGCTGTACGACCGGGTGACGGCCGCCGAGCAGAAGATCGACCCGGCCGCCCTGACCGAGCAGTACGCCGCGGCGATTCGCCCGGTCATGCTCATTGGCCTCCAGGACGCCGAGTTGGTGGGTGAGCCGGGAGCGGCGCGCATCACCGAATGGGCCGACTGGATCGCGGCTGAACTCGCCCGAACCCGAATCGAGATCGGCGTGGCAGCCACGCCGCCCGGCAGCACCAGGACGGAGCGCTGACCATGACGATCTGCGGACTGTGCGAGCGGTACGACGACACCGGCAGCTACCTCTGCCCCGGCTGCACCAAGGCGACCAGGGTTCGGCTGGAGGCGCTGCCTGTCCTGTACCGGGGCCTCGGCGCGCTGCTCACCCCGGCGGTGGCCGGCGCCTCCGGGCGTAGCGGGCGGGGCGGCCCGGCGCCGCTGCCCGTTGCCCTGGACGTCCTGGACGTGCGCGGCCCCGGCGGGATGGTCGCGGTGCTGGAGTCGTGGGTGGACGCGGCTCGCGCCGAGCGCGGCCGTCCCGAGCGCCCGCACCGGGGGAGCCCGGAGGGGCGCGTAGATCGCGCGGTGGGTGAGCTGCTGGGGCACATGCCGTGGATCGCCGTGTCGTGGCCGGAGGCCGGCGAGTTCGCGGCCGAGGTCCGGGCCCTGGCCCGGAACGCGGCCACGATGATCCGGCCGCCCGCGCCGGACCGCGGTACGCGGATCGGGCACTGCCCGGCCGCGCACGAGAACGGAACGCTGTGCGGCGCGGTGCTGCGACTCGCGCCGGGCGAGCACGTGGTGACGTGCGCCTGGTGTGGGTGCTCGTACCCGCCCGCGACGTGGGCGGGGCTGAAGGCGCTGATGGACGCGGACGCTACGTAATGCTTGCCAGTCCAACCCTGGGTGAGATACTGTCAGGGCGTGAACGCGAAACCCTGGCAGGTGAGGGTTCGCGAGGAGGACAAGCTGGTGGAACAGCTCCAACTCCTCGTCTCCGAATCGGCCAAACGTCGAGCGGTCGCCCTGCTCGAAGGCGTGGCCGAACTTGGCACCGTGGCGGATGTCGCCCGGGAGCTGGGGAAGAGCTGGAACGCGATCGACAAGGCGATCAAGAAGAACCGGCCTGTAACGGGCCGCACCACAACCAAATAGAGAACGGGGCCGGGCAACAGCTCCTCAGGTGGTGGAACACCCGAGGGCGATCGCATCGCCCGACCCCAACGCCCCCGGGCGGCGCGCATACGCCGGTCCGGACACTTACCCATCAACGAGAGGTACATCTCGTCATGAGTCACGACCACCGTAGCGCAATCGCAAATGCGCTCCCCGAGGCGGCCACCGGCGCCCTGCGCGCCATCACCGCCCACTTCGAGACGTACCGGCCCGAGGCGGTGATGACCGAGGCCGCGCGGATGACCGTGGCCCTCGGCATCACCGGCAGCGCCGCCGCGTCGCGCCCCATCCTGCGGATCCTGCCCTGGCCCACCGGCCGTATCACCCGCGGTGAGTACGCGCTGCGGCTCCGCAAGGCGGCCTGGGCCGCCGGGTGCAGCTGGTCGGACGACGACAACCGGCCCGCGATCCCGCGTATCCCCAGCCCGCGCCCGGCCAGCCACACCGGCGACTCCGACCCGGACCAGGACGAGGCCCTGCGCCGCGTGCGCGGCACCCCCACCCCGATCCGCAGCACGGCCGGCCGTTGCCCCGGCGGCCTGGACTTCGAGG
This sequence comes from Streptomyces sp. NPDC093109, assembly GCF_040701725.1. Taxonomy (NCBI): domain Bacteria; kingdom Bacillati; phylum Actinomycetota; class Actinomycetes; order Kitasatosporales; family Streptomycetaceae; genus Streptomyces; species Streptomyces sp. NPDC093109. Next base: position 85,872 of record NZ_JBFBEZ010000007.1, on the reverse strand, counting down.
ACTGCCGCTGCACCGGCACCCCCGGACCGTCCTGCCCCCAGGGCCAGAGCGACGTGTGCCCGGTCTGCGAGTACTGGACGTGCCGCTGCACCCCCTGGACCGGTAGCGCCGCGCACACCGGCATCTCGGCGGTGGCCCGATGAGCGACATCAGCCAGCCCCAGCACAACCGGACGGCCGACGAGATCACCGCCGACCTGATGGCCCCCCGCGTCCCCGGCCCCCTCGCCGACCTGCTTGACGCGATCATCGCCGCCGCCGATGTCCCGCTGCCTGGCCTGGACCCCGCCGACGAGCGGGCGTACCACCGGCTGTTGGCGTTTCGGCTGTTCGCCGCGGGTATCGCCGCGCAGAGCGCCCGCGAGTTCGGTCTCACGGACGGTCCGGTCAATTTCCTCCGGAAAGAGATCGCGCGGAACCCGGTCACCTACACGCTGTGGGAACCGCCCGGGGACAGTCCGGCCGAGCCGGGGCCGGCCGCCCCGAAGGAGACCTGCGGGCGGTGCCGGAAGCCGTTCGACCCGACCGACCAGCGTCACGACGGGCAGGCCCGCGCCTCGTCCACCCCGTGGTGCCGCCGCTGCGTCGCCAACTGCCACGGCGGCGGCGCGGACCACGTCTGTGTCATCTGCGACCCCGACCGCTACAGGCCGACCCGATGAGGCTCCTGCGCGCGATCCTGCGCGCCGCCCCCGGCAACTGGCAGTGCCAGTGGTGCTCGCGCTGGTTCACCGGCCCGCCCTCGCAGTCCTGCCCCGACTGCTCCTGACCCACCCCTGACCGGCCGGGCGCGCGGTGACCACCCCCGCGCGCCCGGCCCCCACCGGGAGAACCATGAACCGCAACACCTGGCGGGCCGCGCTGACCATCGTCAGCCTCGCCGCCCTCGCCACCACCGGCTGGTCCCTCTACGCCGTCGCCCGCCACTACGACGCCCCCACGCTCATCGCCGTGGCCGTCTTCCTCGTCTTCGACGGCATCGCCTACGCCTGCCTCCACCTCGCGTCCGAGGCGTCCGCCGCCGGCCGGTCCGCGCTCGGCGCCCGCCTCACCGCCGTCGGCATGGCAGGCGTCTCCGTCTACCTCAACGACTTCCACGCCGACCTCATCCACGGCGGCACCCCCGCCTCCCTCCTCTTCGCCATGCCCACCATCGGCCTGCTCCTGCTGTCCGAACTCTCCTGGGCCGGACCCCGAGCAGCAGCACGCGAGGAGCGCGGCGGCGAGCAGCCGTACCGCCTCCCGGCGTTCGGCGGCTGGGCCTGGGCGCTCGCCCCGCGCCTCGCCGGAAGCACCGTCAAAGCCCGCGCCATCGCGCACATCGAGCAGGCGCCCGCCGTGTCCGGACAGCATCCGGACAGCCCGGACAAGGACCACTCCGCGACCGCGAAGCTCCGGTCACATTTCGCGACGATGGACCCGGCCGACGCGATCCGTATCGCGCACGAGTCCCAGCCCGACCTGCCCCCGCCCGACGTCGCCGCCCTGCTCGGGATCTACGGCGTCCACGTCGACGCCGTCCAGGTCGCGCTCGTCCTCCACCGGCGCCCCGCCGAGCACGTGGTGGACCGTCCGGACACTGTCCGGACAGGCCCGGACAACACCCTTCAAGAGCCCGCCGAGGAAGACCCCCTCATCGCGCTGACCAGGGCGGACATGTTGTCCGGACAACGCCCGGACAACATGACCGACGCTGTCCGCACCCTCCTCCAGCGAGGCGTGCTGGACCGTACCGCGGTCGTCGCCATCACCCGCGAGGTCCTCGGTCCGGACACCGATCCGGACAGTGTCCGGCGCACATGGGCGAGGGAGATCAAGAAGCTTCCCACCGAGCCCGGCAGTACGGCCGGGCCGATGGAAGGCGGCTTCCTGTGAGCGTCGACCAGGGCGCCGGCGAGCGCCGGGCCATCCCGCCGATGCCGACCGCACCGCCGGCCGTACCCGCCCGGGACTGGTGGGACGAGCTGTACGGGCAGGCCGAGCCCGAGCCGGTCCCCGGCGGTGGCCGCCTCCCGGACTGGCGGAAGCCGAAGCCCGACCTCGCCGCCCCGGCCGCCGAGCCGGAGCCCGACAGTACGGCCCGCACCACCGAGGCCGCGGTCGCCGAGCCCGAGGGACAGGCCGACCAGGAACCCGACGATGAGGGGCAGGCCGAGCCGGAGCCCGAGGACGCGCCCGCCGCCGAGCGGCAGCCCGTACCGCCCGGCGCCTGGCTCCAGCCCCACCCCGGCTACTACCCGGCGCTCCCCAACGTGCCCGCCGCCGTGCAGCAGGCGCCCGCCGCCCTCAGCCCCAAGACCCGGCTGTTCATCTACAACGCGTCGGCGGCCGGGGCCGGATGGTGGCTGGGACTCCTCGGACAGTTCCGCCACGTCCTCGCCGAGTGCGGTACGGACGCCGGCGTCGGCCCCGCGCTCATCCTCGGCATCGGCGGGACGCTCCTCATCGCCCACGTCTGGGACCGCCGCACCCGCCACTGGTGGATCGGTCTCGCCTGGGGCGCCCGTATCCCGCTCGCCACCGCCATCGTCGCCCTGGGCCTCTACGCGCCCGGCACAACCTTCTGACCACGGGGGAACGACCCATGCAACTAGACATCATCACCCTCGCCGCGCCGATCAGCATCGACGCGGGCAAGGTCCTCGGGACCGTCGGCGCCGGAGGAATCGCCCTCGCGCTGACCGGCGCGATGATCGCCGGGATTCGGGAGCCCAAGGGCGGCGACGGCGGCGGCAAGAAGGGCAAGATCCGCAAGAAGATGACCCCGGATCAGGCCCAGTGGACCGGTATCGCGGCCGGCACGTTCTACATGGCCGCCGGATCGATCTGGACCGTCGGCGGACAGCTGTCCGAAGCTCTCTCCAGCCTGTTCACCGGCGGCGGCTTCGGCGAGGCCGGCACCGGCGCCGTCAGCCTCCTCCTTGCCGCCATCATGTACTTCCGCGAGATGACCCCCGGCAAGTCCGCGGTGACCGGGATCGTCACCGCCGGGGTCTGGGCCAGCGCGGGCGGCATCTGGGGCATCCCCCAGGCCCTCATCCTCACCGGCGCCGGCGCCCTCGGTATTGCCTGATGACCGACGACATGATCACCGTGCCGGGGAAGCAGGACACCGTCGACTCCCCCGGCCCGGCCCGCCGCGCCGCCGACGGTCTGCGGTCCGTACTCACCGGCGAGGCCGCGCGCGCCCTGCGCGCCGGATCCCTCATCCTCGCCCGCAAGGGCTGGCACCTGGTCGCCCCCGACGCCCCCATCTGGCAGCGGCTCGGCTACGTCGCCCTCGGCGGCTACGCCACGGTGTACGGTGCCGCACACACCGACCTCGGCCCGGCCGGTCCGTTCCTCGTCCCCGGCGGCGCGATCGTGTGGTGCGTCGCCGCCTGGACCATCGCCCCTCCCCCCGGCCGCACCGCGCCCCAGGAACAGCCCGACCGCCAGGACGACGACGAGCCCGAGGACACCGAGCACGGCCAGGACGAGCTGCTGCTCGACCGCGAGTTCGTCGTCGCGCTTATCCGCAAGGTCGCCGGAGACCGCCACGGCGCGCACCTCGCCGACCTCATCGCCACCGGCGACCTGGACGGCTGGGAGCAGCACGACCTCAAGGCCGCGCTGACCCGCGAATGGGGCATCCCCGTGGCCGAGATCAAGCTGAAGTTCGGGGGCCGTCAGCGGGTCCGCGACGGGGTCCGACTCCGGGACCTCCCCGCACCCCCCGAGCAGCACCCCGCCGAGGCCGCCCCCGAGGCCGCCCTCGACACCCTCGTCGGTGCCCCGTCCGAGGGCCCGTCCGGCCCCTCCCCTCACCCGCTCCCGGACCCCTCCCAGGGGCCCCGGTAGGGAGGTAGGACCCGCAGGTCAGCCCACATTCCTACCTCCCGCCTACCTACCCGCCTACCACCCCCGAGAGGCCCTCATGAGCCCCTACCGCTACCGCTGCGGACAGTGCCGAGCCAGCAGCCCGCCCACCCCCACACGAGCCGACTCCGAGGCCCACCGCGACTACCACCGGGCCACCGTCCACGGCGGCCTGGTCCCCGACGGCGAACACATCGACCGTGTCACCGGGCACGAGGCGCGCGACCCGGACACGCGGTACGTCAGCAGCCGCGCCGCCCTCGCGCTCCTCGGCTTCCTCGCCCTCGCCACCGTTATCTCCCGCGTCCTCGGACGCTGACCGGCTGCCCGATCCGCCCGGCCCGACCGGGCGGTGAGGAGAGCCGGAGCAGCCCGCACCGGACGTGACGAGAGGACCCACCCGTGTCCAGCAGCCGCCACTTCTTCCGCACCCAGCCCCCCGCCCAGACCCGCGCCGAAATCGAGGCCGACATCAAGAACTCCCGCCGCGCCCAGCGCGACGCGGCGGCCCACGGCCAGTACCGCCTCGCCGAGACCATGCGGCAGGCCGCCGACGAGCACCTGGACGAGCTGGCCGACTTCGACGCCGGCACCTGGACCCCCAAGCACGCCGACTGACGGCTGCCCGATCCGCCCGAGTGAGACGGGCGGTGAGGAGAGCCGGGACAGCCCCGGACACCCACCGAAAGGACCACCATGCCCATCCCCGAGATCGCCGCCCTGCCCCACGAGCGCCGCTACACCTACCTGATCACCCGGGCCGACACCGGCCGCCGGATGAGCACCGGCGTCATCACCGCCCTCTCCAGCCCGCACCCCACCCCCGAGCGGCTCGCCGCCGACCTCGTCGCCATCAACCGGTTCAACCACCCGTACTACCTCGGCGGACGCACCTGCTGGATCTGGCCGCACGACCCCGAGCAGGTCCCCGCCCACATGGACACCGCGCCCGACGGCGCCGAGCGGTACGACTACCCGGCCAGCGAGCAGCCCCCGGTCCCCGCCGACGACCTCAACCTCTCGCTCACCGGCGGATGCCCCGCATGCGACCTGGAGCCCGACCAGATGTGCGTCGCCTGCGGCCGATGCAACTGCGACACCCACACGACGTGCGTCCGCCCCACCTGACCACCGCTCACCCCCGGGGCGGCTGTTCGCCTGGCAGTGAGCCAGCCGCCCCGGGGCCCATCACCCACCAGGGAGACAGGACCCGCATCATGACACTCCACCAGCTGATCGCCACCCTCGCCGCCGAGCTGCCGTACTGCGCCATCTGCGGCTGGTGGTACCCGCCCCACAACCACTGACCGCCCATTGTCAGACCCCCGCCGTACCGTGGGAGACATCCCATCCGCGCTTGCTGGCTGCGGCGCTGCTGGACCCGAGGCCCCGCCGCACGGCGGGGCCTCACCCATACGCCCCGCCCACGGCGCATCATTGATCACATGAACGCCCCGATCATCGTGGACATCTACGCCGCCGCAGCAGCCACCGGGACGGACCCCCGCACCCTCCGCAAACGCCTCAGCCGCGGCACCCTCACCCACCACGGCTACGACCGCCAAGGCCGCGCCCTGATCGACCTCGCGGAGGTCCAACCGCGCACCGCCGTCAAGGCTGCTTGACCAGCACAGACGGCAATGTCACACTGAAGCCCCGTTCGGCATGCCCGGACACCACAGACACCAAGGCCCCGCCCACCCGGACGGGGCCTTCGTCATGCCCGGCTCACCCCAGGCAGCGGCCCGTGTACATGGTCATGGCGTTCGAGCACGGCAGCCTCCAGTGCGAAGTTGACGGCAACGGAACTGGAATGCCCGCAGCCCACGCCGTGCACTTCGCCCGTCAGCTTCGCGAGGAGTACCCGGGGCAGACCGTCGCCATCCTGCCCACCAGGAAGTCATGGCTCGGCGGCTGGCCCTACGACTGATGCCCGGGAGGGGACCATGACCGTGATCGTCGGACTCGTCCACAAAGGCCGCGTCCACCTCGGAGGCGACGCGGCCGGAGTCGCCGGCTACCAGCTCACCATCCGTCGCGACCCCAAGGTGTTCACCAACGGCCCCTACGCCCTCGGCTTCACCACCTCGTTCCGCATGGGCCAGCTCCTCCACCACGCCTTCAAAGCCCCGCACCCCGAGGGCGACCTCAGCGCCTTCATGGTCACCACCTTCGTGGACGCGCTGAGGACCTGCCTCAAGGACGGCGGCTGGGCCACCAAGGAAGCCGAGCAGGAACGCGCCGGGACCTTCCTCGTCGGCATCCACGGACGCCTCTTCAGCATCGACAGCGACTACCAAGTCGGCGAGCCCGCCGACCAGTACGCCGCCGTCGGCTGCGGGGACGAACTCGCCCTCGGAGCACTCCACGCCACCAGCGCCCTCGGCATGAAGCCCCGCGACCGTCTCAGCGCCGCGCTGGCCGCCGCCACCCACCACAGCGCCGGAGTCAGCGGCCCGTACACCTTCGCCACCACGCCCAAGAGCGACTGACCGTGGCCGGCCGTACCGACCTCACCAGCTACGAGTACCGCCAGGCCCGAGCCCGCTGCCTCGCCGCATCCGACGTCTGCATCGTCTGCGGGCACCAGGCCGCCGATGCCGTCGACCACATCCAGCCCGTCGCCCGAGGCGGCGCGACCGCCGACCCCGACAACCTCGCCCCCATCCACGGCGTCCTCGGCTGCCCCACCTGCCTCCGCAAATGCAACAACGAGAAGGGCGCCGGCCCGCTCGCCGCCGTCACACGGCTGGTCACCTCACGCGACTGGTACGCCGGACCCTGACAGGAGCAGCCCCATGCCCGAGCTGACGACCGAGCAGGTCACCACCCACACCCTCACCCTCACCGACGACGAGCTGGCCTCACTGCGCGAGGCCGCGACCACCGCGCTCAGCGACTCCTCGGCCTCGGTGCACACCCGCCACTGGCAGGCGTTCGCCCGGCTCGGCATCGGCCCGACGCGCAGTCGGCGCGCCGCCGTCCTCACCGACACCTACGCCAATGCGGACCTGATCGGGAAGCCAGGGCGCGCGGACCGATGATGTCGCATCGTCGCAGGTCAGAGGCATGATCCGGGCGGGGATCCGGCTCCGTTTTTTGGGGAGATCATCTTCCCAGCCCCGCGCCCAGCTTTTATTTTTGCGCGCGAGGGGCGAAACCCCTGGCAGTGATCTTGAACCCGTAGTCGCCCGCGTCTGATCCGCGGGGGAAGAGAGCCCCGGTGTCTCCAGGCATCGGGGCTTTCGCATGCCCTGGAGGTCTCATGCCGCGTCGTCCCGACCTGCCCTGTGCCCGCTGCGGAACGCTGATGTGGAGAGGCCGCGGTGGCCTGCCCGCCGGGCGAGCGACGTGCAGGCTCTGTCGGCGTAAACGGCCGCAGCCCTACAGCAGGCCGGAGTTGTACGGTCCCCGGCCCTGTGCTCACTGTGGGCTGAGCTTCACCGACCCGTACCGCCGTACCTGCTCGGACGCGTGCTCGCGTGTCCGTATGGGGCTCAACCTGCAGCGGCTGAACGATGTGCCGGTACGCCCGGTGCCCTGTGACGACTGCGGGACGCTCACCGGGCGGGGTCGGAACCAGGCGGGCCGGTTCTGCGACGGCTGCGCGCGGGCGAGGCGGCGTGCGAAGGACCGGCGGGCAGCGGCTGTTCGTCGTGGTGCGGTGGTGGTGGGTCCCCGGCCGAAGCTGGAGGACATAGCCGGGCGGGACGGGTGGCGGTGTCACCTGTGCGGGCGGGCCGTCGACCGTGTCCGGCACTTCCAGCACCGTGACGCGGCCACGCTGGATCACCTGGTGCCCGTGTCGGACGGCGGTACCGACGAGGCGGCGAACCTGGCTCTGGCCCACCGTGGGTGCAACTCCCGCCGTGGGGTGGGCGGCCATGTCCAGCTCGCGCTGATCGGATGAGAGGAGAAGGCGATGGGGCCAGTAGAGACGGCTGTTCGGGAGGATATCGAGGCGATCGGCGGGCTGGCCGGGGTGGAGCCGACGCTGGCTGAGATGGCGTACCGGCTGGCTGTGGACATCGATGGTGGCGGTGGTGACGAGGGCCGGCTCCTGCCCGCTCTGAACAAGGAGCTGCGCGCGACCTTGAAGCAGCTCCTGGAGGGCCGCCCGGCGGAAGATGAAGATGACGACCTCGCCGACCTGGACAGCCCCGAGTGAGTTTGCCGCCCAGTGCCGTGAGCTGTACGGGCTGGAGTGCCCGCCGTTCTGGGGTACTCCGCGACGCCCGGAGTTCCCGACGCTCGGCGGGAAGGCCGCCAGGGTCATGGCCAAGCTCGGCTTCGAGCCGATGCCGTGGCAGAAGTACGTACTGGATGTGGCGCTGGAGATCGACCCCGAGACCGGGGTGTTCGCGCACCGCGAGGTGGGGCTGTCTGTGCCCCGCCAGCAGGGCAAGACGCAGCAGATCCTGGCCGTGATGGTCCACCGGATCGCGGCATGGGAACGGCAGAATGTCACCTACGCCGCGCAGAACAGGACGATGGCGAAGAAGCGGTGGGAGGACGAGTTCCTCGCGACGCTGGACGCGTCGAAGCTGTACGGCAAGTATCGGCCGCGTAAGACGACGGGCAACGAGGCGATCATCTGGGGGAGTACGCGTTCCCTGCTCGGCATCACGTCGAACACGGAGAAGGCCGGTCACGGTCCGCCCCTGGATCTCGGTGTGATTGACGAGGCGTTCGCGGCTGAGGACGACCGGCTGGAGCAGGCGTTCAGCCCGGCGATGCTGACCAAGCCGATGGCTCAGCTGTGGTGGGCGTCGGCCGGTGGTACCGAGCGTTCGGTGTGGCTGAACAAGAAGCGGGTTGCCGGGCGGCTGCTGATCGAGCGTCTGTGGGAAACGGGTGTCCATCCTTCCGCCGCGTACTTTGAGTGGTTCGCTCCGGACGATATGCCGCGTGATGATCCGGCGACGTGGCGTGCGACGCTGCCGGCGCTGGGGCACACGGTGAGCGAGGCGGTCATCCAGGCAGAGTTGGAGAAGCTCGACCCGGGTGAGTTCGATCGCGCGTACCTGAATCGGACAAGGAAGGCGGCACCGCCCGAGGACCCGAATGTGCCCAAGCGCATGTGGCCGGGCCTGGTCGACAAGGAGACGCGGGCCGGGCGGGAGTTGGCGTTCGCGGTCGATGTGTCGCAGGACCGGTCCTCGTCGTCCATCGCTGTCGCGTCGCTGCGGCCGGACGGGCGGGTGCACTTGGAGGTGGTGGACCGGCGGCCTGGTACGGACTGGGTGGTTCCGGCGGTCGTGAAGCTGGCCCGCCTGTGGAGTCCGTTGGTGGTGGCGATCTCCGGTGGGGGGTCGCCTGCCGGGTCGCTGGTCGATGCGCTGGTGTCGGCCGGGGTGACGGTGCCCGAGGACAAGGAGAAGCCGCACCGTGGGCATCTGGTGGTGCTGCGGACCTACGACCAGGTGGAGGCGTGCGGGCAGTTGGCCGACGCGCTCAACCAGGGCACGGCCGCGCATCTGGACCAGGTGCCGCTGACCGCCGCGGTGAACGGCGCGCGGACCCGCAAGGTGGGCGACGCCTGGGTGCTGGACCGTACCGGCTCGCTGGTGGATGTGGCGCCGCTGGTCGCGGTGACCATCGCCCGGTGGGCGCTGCTCACGCGCGGCCCGGCGGTCCTGGACGACTACGACGCACTGGACTCGGTGCTGTGAGGAGGGAGTGATGGTGGGCCCGACTCTCGGTCCTGATGGTGTGTGGTACCCGGGCGGGGCGCCGCCGCGGCCCGGCGGGTGGCAGCGGGTGCGGCGGGTGGTGGCGGCCCCGTTCCGGGCGCTGGCCGGGGTGAGTAAGCGGGCGATCACGTCGCTGCCGTGGCTCGGTTCGGGCGGGGCCTCTTCGCCGTCCTCGTCGGCGGGACGGGCGATGCAGTTGATTCCGCTGTTCGCGTGCGTGCGGATCCTCGCGGACTCGATCGCCTCGCTTCCGGTGCAGACCTACCGGAAGAACGGCGGCAGCAGGGAGATGCTGACGTTCGTTCCCTCGCTGCTGTTCGCGCCGGCCGCGCGGGACAACCTCTTCGAGTGGCTGCACAAGGCGGTCGTTTCGCTCGCGCTGCGGGGCAACGCCTTCGGGTTGATCACGCAGCGGGACGACTTCGGGTTCCCCACCATGATCGAGTGGCTGAACCCGGATGACGTGTGGGTGGACGAGTTGCGCCCGACCTTGCCGGTTTTCTACTGGCAGGGCCAGGAGGTGCCACGCGAGCAGATCGTCCATATCCCGTGGGTGGTGATGCCCGGCAAGGTGGTGGGCCTGTCACCGGTGAGCTACTTCGCCCGGACCATCGGTGTCGGGCTGAGCGCCACCGAGTACGGCCTGTCGTGGTTCGACAACGGGGGCACACCGCCGGCCACGATGAAGAACACGGCGAAGGCGATCAACCCGGACGAGGCGGCCGAGATCAGCGACCGACTGTCCTCCCGGATCCGGGCCCGTAAGCCGCTCGTTTTCGGCAGCGACTGGGACTTCACCGCGCTGACCGTGTCGCCGGAGGAGAGCCAGTTCATCGAGACGATGCGGCTGAACGCGTCGCAGATCGCGGCGATCTACGGAGTGCCGCCGGAGATGGTGGGCGGCGACTCCGGGGGCAGCATGACCTACGCGAACGTGGAGCAGAACGCAATCAACTTCGTGGGGTTCACGCTGCGGCCGTGGCTGGCCCGGCTGGAGTCAAAGCTCAGCGCGCTGATGCCGGGCAGGGAGTTCGTCCGGTTCAACGTGGACGCGATGATCAGGGTGGATCTGATGACCCGCTACCAGGCCCACGCGATCGCCCTCCATGACGGCTGGCGCAGCCGTGACGAGGTGCGGGCGCTGGAAGATCTGCCGCCGCTGCCGCCCGGTCAGGGCGGGGAGTTGTTCTTGCCGGTGGCGCTGCTCGCGCCGAAGTCCCCGCCGCCGGGCTCTCCGGCCGGCGGTCCCAACCCATCTGAGTGAGGAGGCCCCGGTGACCGACACCGAGCGGCGCTTTACCAAGGTGCCCGTCGAACTGCGGGCCGCATCCGACCGGAAGATGATCGGCGGCTACGCGGCCGTCTTCAACCGGCAGTCCAGCAACCTCGGCGGGTTCGTGGAGGCCGTGGACGCCGCGGCGTTCAACGCGTCCCGGGGGGACGGCTGGCCGGACGTCATCGCCCGGTACAACCACGACGACAACATGCTCCTCGGCAGCACGGGGGGCGGGACGCTGCGGCTGATGGTGGACGGCACGGGCCTGGACTACGAGGTGGAGCCGCCCAAGGCGCGCTCCGACATTCTGGAGCTGGTGCAGCGCGGCGACGTCCGCAAGTCCTCGTTCGCGTTCCGCACGATCGAGGACAGCTGGGGCACGACCGATCAGGGGTTCCCGCTGCGGACTCTGGTCAAGGTGCAGCTGGTGGACGTGGCCCCGGTCAACACCCCGGCCTACCCGGACAGCAGCGCCGGTCTGCGGTCGCTGGCCCGGCACATGGGCGCCGACTTCGAAGAGGTCCGCAAGCTCGCCGAGGAGGACGAGCTGCGGCGCTTCTTCGTGAGGACGGACCGCACCACGGGCAAGCCGAAGGTGCAGGAGAAGACGAGTTACGGGGCGGCTGCGCGGATGGCGCTGCTGGCCCGGAAGACCGACCCGTACACCTGAGTGTCGGGACCGTTCGAGTACGAGGTGCGCCCGCCTAGCGGCGGGGGTCCGGCGACTTGCCGGGTCTGCCGATTGGAAACCCCGTCGGCACGCGCAGCACGGAGCAGTGATCAGACGACCGCCGATTGCAGCACGCGTCGGCCGCAGGCACCAGATCTGGTGCGGGGCGTCGTGGGCTTCCGTTCGATACCGGTTCGACGGGAGCATTGTCATGTCCGAAGTTGCGAAGAAGCTGCGCGAGCGCAGGGCCAACGTGTGGGAGCAGGCCAAGGAACTGGCCGACCGTGCGGCCGACGAGAACCGTGCGTTCTCCGGTGAGGAGGAGAAGTCCTGGGTCGCGCTGAACTCCGAGCTGGACGCGCTGGACGTCCGGATCAAGGCGGTCCTTGAAGGGGAGCAGCGGGCCAAGGACGCGGAGGACGCGATGGCCGCGCTGCGCGGGGAGCCCCGCAAGCAGCCGGGCGCCGGCGGTCCGGCCGGGGATCAGAACAGTACCGAGCTGCGTACCTTCCTGCGGGGTGAGGGGCCGCGGGTCTTCGAGGTGCAGCCGGCCGGACCGGTCAACTTCCGTGACCTGTCCAAGCTGTCCTCGGGTGCGGGCGGGGCGACGGTGCCCACCTCGTTCTACGACCGGCTGGTGGCGCACCTGATCGAGACGTCCGCGATCCTCCAGGCCGGGGCCACGGTCCTGAACACCGCCAGCGGCGAGGTCATCCAGATCCCGAAGACCACCGCTCACTCCAGTGCCGCGATCGTCACGGAGGCGGGCCCGATCGGCGAGTCTGACCCGGCGTTCGGCCAGGTGTCGCTGGGGGCGTACAAGTACGGCACGCTCATCCAGGTGTCCCGGGAGCTGCTCACCGACACGGGCGTGGACCTGGAGGGCTACCTGGCGATGCAGGCCGGGCGGGCGCTGGGCAACGCGTTCGGCGCGCACACCATCACCGGCGACGGATCGAGCAAGCCGCGCGGGATCCTGACCGACGCCAGCGCGGGGGCGACCGGCCCCAACGCCGCGACGCCGGTGGGCGGGTTCGGGTCGCAGTCCACGGCCGGGCAGGGCGCGGATCTGCTGATCACCCTGTTCCACTCGGTGATCTCCCCGTACCGGATGTCAGCGGCGTGCCGCTGGCTGATGGCGGACGGCACCGCCGGTGCGGTCCGCAAGATCAAGACATCGGAGGGGCAGTACATCTGGCAGCCGTCGGTGATCGCCGGGCAGCCCGACACCATCCTCGGCAAGCCGGTTCTCACCGACCCGAACATGCCGGCCGTCGCCGCCTCGGCGAAGAGCATCGCGTTCGGTGACTTCTCCCAGTACTTCATCCGGCTCGCGGGCGGCATCCGCTTCGAGCGTTCGGACGAGTACGCGTTCGGCAACGACCTGGTGACCTTCCGGGCGCTGATGCGCGCGGACGCCGCGCTGGTCGACCTGACCGGCGCGATCAAGACGTTCACCGGCGGCACCGCCTGACCCGCCGGGCCGGACCCCCGTCACAGGGTCCGGCCCGGCCCGATCGGAGGAACCCATGTCCACGTACAACCAGACCCTGTTCCGGCGCTCGCTGTCGCCGGTGGCCCGGGTCGACGGCACGGCCAACGGCGTCGCCGTGGACCGGGCGGTCAACGGCGGGATGCAGGACGCCGTCGTGCTCGTATCGACCGGCACGATCACCGACGGCTCGCACGCCATCGCTGTCCAGGACTCCGACGACGGCACGACCGGCTGGCAGGCGGTGCCCGCCGACCAGCTCCAGGGCGCGGTGCCCACCGTCGTCGCCATCAATGACGACACCGTTTTCGAAACCGGTGTGCTCGCCTCGCGCCGCTACCTGCGGGTTGTGGCTGTCACCACCGGATCCACCACCGGCGGCGTGTTCGGGGCGGGGATCCTGCTCGGTTCGCCGCGCACCGCACCCACCCACTGAGAAGAGGGACACGATGAAGATCCGCATGCTGGTCGAGATGTCCGGCACCCGCAACGGCGTGCCGTGGCCGCCGCGTGGCCAGGTCGTCGACATTCCCACCGGCGAGGCCCAGCACCTGTGCGCCTCCGGCATCGCCGAAGCCGCCCTCGACCACGAAGCGAGCGGCACGGAGACCGCCACCCCGCCGCCGTCCGCCACCAGCGCCCAGCCGCCGGCCGAGGTCACCACCCCGCCCGCCGAGACGAAGCGCACCCGGCGCGTGAAGGCGGCGCCGGCCGACGACACCACCGGGGCCGACACCGTCACGGAGTAGACCGTGGCCAACGAGTACGCCACCCGCGACGCGCTGAAACTCCGGCTCGGCCTGGAGGACGACGACACCACCCGCGACGAGCTGCTCGACAACGCGCTCGCCGCAGCGGCGCGCGGCATCGACACCGCGACCGGCCGCCGCTTCTGGCTCGATGACCTACCGTCCGCACGGTCGTTCACGCTGGCGGGGCGGACCGTGCGCGACGAGGCCGGCACCCGCGTCCTGCTGGACGACATGGGCGCGGACCCCGAGCTGGTGGAAACCGGCGGCGCCGGGACGTGGTCGCCGCTCACCGGCTACGACACCGCCCCCGACAACGCGCTGCTGCGCGGGCGCCCCATCACCGCGCTGTCCGGCGCCGGGTGGGGCACCGGCCGTATCCGGGTCACGGCCCGCTGGGGCTGGCCGGCCGTACCGGACGAGATCCGCGAGGCGACCCTCATCCAGGCCGCCCGCCTCTACCGCCGCAAGGACAGCCCCGAGGGCGTGACCGGCTCAGCGGAGTGGGGCGTCGTCCGGCTGAGTCGCCGCGACCCGGATGTGTGGGCGCTCATCGAGCACTTCGTCATCCCCGGCTTCGGATAGAAAGGGAGCACCCGATGGACATGTCCGCTGTACGGGCTGCGATCGCCGATGCCGCGCGGGCCGTCGTCCTGCCGGCCGGGATCGCCCGCCTCACTGCGACCGGCTACGTGCCGGACGCGGTGACGCCGCCGTGTTTCTTCACCGCCGACTACACGATCGACTTCGACAAGGCCATGGGCCGCGCGCTGGACGAGGTGGAGCTGACCTGTCAGGTCCTGGTCGGCATCGCCGACGACCGGGCCGCACAGCGCACCCTCGACAGCCTCCTCGCCGGGTCCGGGCCGTCGTCGCTCAAGGCGGCGATCGAGGCGGCGCGCGGCGCCCCGGGCGACTACGCGCTGGGCGGTCTGGCCCACGACCTGCACGTGATGCGCGTCCAGGGATACCGCTGGTACGAGCACCAGGGCACCACCTACCTCGGCGCCGAGCTGGTCGTCAAAATCATCGGGGAGGGCTGACCATGGGCAAGTTCATCCTGCTCGACACGCGCCTGTTCGCGCCAGGCGCCGACCTTTCCGGCGCCTCCAACAAGGTCGAACTCAGCACGGAGATCGAGGACAAGGACGTCACCAACTACCGCAGCCAGGGCTGGAAGGAAGTGATCGGCGGCCTGGGCTCTGCGGAGATTGCTGCCGAAGGACAGTGGGAAGCGGGCGACCCGAGCCTGGTCGATGACGCGTCCTGGTCCACGCTCGGCGGCACCGGCCCCTACACGGTCTGCCCCACCGACTCGACTGTGGGCGCGCTCGCGTACTTCACCAACGGACTGCGCACCGACTACAAGGTCGGCGACGCTGTCGGCGAAGTCGCCCCGTGGGCGGGCACCGTCAAGTCGTCGTGGCCGCTGGTGCGCGGCCAGATCGCCCACCCGCCGGGCCTGGCCCGCACCGCGACCGGCACCGGCACCGCCCTCCAGCTCGGCACCATCCCCACGGGCAAGCGCCTGTACGCCGCGCTGCACGTTCTGTCGGCGGCCGGCACCGGCACCCCGTCGATCACGGCACGTATCGAATCCGGCGACGGGGCGTTCGCTTCGCCGACCACCCGCCTGACCTTCACCGCGGCGACCGCTGCGGGCGGGCAGATCGCGCGGGGCGACGGCGCGGCCGTCACCGACACGCATTACCGCGTCGCCTGGACCATCGCCGGGACCGCGCCGTCCTTCATGTTCGCTGTCTCCCTGGGAATCAGGTGATCCACCATGGCCAAAATGGTTCTGCTGGCGGCCCACGTCAGCCTCGCCGCCAACAACCTCTCCGACTACACGCGCAAGGCGGAGCTGACGGTGGAGGTGGAGGACAAGGACGTCACCACCTACGCCTCGCTCGGCTGGAAGGAAGTCCTCGGCGGACTCAAGTCGGGCGAGCTGTCGCTGGAGTTTCTCCAGGACGTCGCCGCTACGAAGATCGACTCGCTCATGTGGCCGCTGCTCGGGACGGTGGTCCCCTTCGTGGTCCGCCTCGACACCGCGCCGGTGTCCGCGTCCAACCCGCAGTGGTCGGGAAGCGTCCTGATCAACGGATGGAACCCCATCGAGGGCGGGGTCGGCGACGAGGCGTCCGTGAGCGTGGGCTATCCGACGTCGGGCGCGGTGGTCCGCGCGGTCGCCTAATGGCCGGCGGCCCGCCGTTCGATCTCACGGTCACGCACGAGGGACTGGACGCGCTCGTGCGCGCGATCCGTCAGGAGGACGACGGCAAGGCCCTGCGCAAGGACCTCGCCCGCACCATGCGCGACGCGCTGCGCCCCGGCGCGGCACAGGCCAAGTCCAGCATCATGGGCCTGCGTTCGGCGGGCATGGGCAGCGGGCCGTCCCTGCGCTCGGCGGTCGCCAAGAAGATCCGCCCCGAGGTGAAGCTCGGCGGCCGGTGGAGCGGCGCCCGTGTGAAGGCGTTCAAGACACCGCAGATCCGCGGCTTCCGCAACGCCCCCAAGCGCATCAACCGGCGTAACGGCGGGTGGCGCACCCTGACCTACGGCCACGAACCGTGGCGTACCCAGCACGGCAAACCGGGCTGGTTCGATGACGCGTTCACCAACGACTCGGCGGCCTACCGGGCCGCGGTCCATGACGCGATGGAAGAGATGGCCCGGCGCCTGGCGGCGCGGGCCCGATAGGAGAGCACCGTGTTCCTCGTCTACCAGCCCGAGGGCCAGGCCGAGCCGACCCGCTGGCGCTACAACCCCAAGAAGCTGATGTCCGTGGAGCGCGAGGACATCGAGCGCCGGACGGGCAAGAACTTCTCCGACTTCACCACCGCCGTAGTCCAGGGCAACAGCCTGTGCCGCCGCGCGCTGCTGTTCACCTTCCTGCGCCGCGAGCACCCGAAGACGAAGTTCGAGGACGTCGACTTCGCCTGGGACGAGCTGAAGCTGGAGTACTCCCGCCAGGAGCTGGAGAAGATCCGCGCGAACCTGCTGGAGAACACCCACGGCGACCAGCTCGCCGCCGCGCTCACCGCCATCGACCAGCAGATGGAGACGGCGTTCGACGACGTGGCCGAAGAGGGAAAAGCGGAGCTGCCGATCGCCGACTGAGGCAGCTCGGCAACTCGGCCCGCCTCCTGGGGATCCGCCCCTGGGAGTGGAGGTTGATGACCGTCGAAGAGACGGATGCGGTCCTGGACTGGCTGGACGCGTACCAGAAGGCCAACGAAGAGGCCGCCGCAAAACTGAAGAGCTGAAGCAGGGGAGGTGAGCCGTCATGGCGGACACCTCTCTGGTGTTCAACCTGGTGGCGCGGGATCGCGCGTCCGCGACCGTGTCGCGGATGGGCGAGAGGTTCAACACGGCGGCGGCCGGGATCGGCGCAGGTTTCGCCGCCGTCCTCGGAATGTCCGTGGTCCAGGGCCTGGACATGGAGGCAGCCAACGCCAAGCTCACCGCGCAGCTCGGGCTGGGGCCGGCCGAGGCGGCGGCGGCCGGGGACGCGGCTGCCTCCGTCTACGCGGGCGCCTGGGGCGAGTCGATCGATGAGGTCAACCTCGCCGTCAAGGGCGTGTACCAGAACATCGGCGACACCAGCGCGGCCGAGGGCGGGCTGGAGGGCGTCACCAGCAAGGTCCTTGCGTTGGCCGAGACCTACGACCAGGACCTCACGATGGCCACCGCAGCGGCCGGGCAGATGGTCCGTACCGGGCTGGCGGCCGACACCGACGAGGCCCTGGACATCATCGCCACCGGCCTCGGCACGGCCGCCGACAAGTCGGGCGACCTGCTCGAATCTCTCAACGAATACTCGACCCAGTGGCGCCGGGTGGGCCTGGACGGCGAGACGTCCATCGGTCTGATCAACCAGGCCCTGCAAAACGGTGCCCGCGACGCCGACCAGGTGAGCGACGCGATCGGGCAGTTCGGCGAGCGTGCCCTGGCCAACGGGGCGCCGGTCCAGGAGGCGTACAAGTCCATCGGCCTGTCCTCGGACGAGATGGCCAAGAAGATCGGAGAGGGTGGCAGCAGCGCGGAGCAGGCTCTGCAGATGACGCTGGACGCGCTGCGCGGCACCAAGGACGAGACCGTCAAGCTCAACGCCGCCGCCGCACTTTTCGGTGACCCGGCCAACGTCATGGGTGACGCCCTGTACGCGATGGATCCGGCGTCCGCTGCGGCGGCCGCCGGGATGGACAAGGCCGACGGTGCGATGGGCCGACTGACGGAGACCATGAGCGGCACCGCGAAGAAGCAACTGGAGTCCTTCAAGCGCACCGTGCTGACCGAGCTGGGCACGGCTACCGGCCGCCTGATCACGTTCGCCTCGGAAAACTCCGGGACGATGAAGCCCCTGCTGATCGGGTTCGTCGCCCTGGCCGCCGCTGTGGTCGCCGCCCGCGTGGCAATGTTCGTCTACTCCACCGTCAGCGCGGTGGTGGGCGCGGCCCATACGGTCATCTCGGCATCGATGTGGACGGTCATCGGGGGCTGGCTGCGCATGGCGGCGGTCGGCCTGCTGACCTACGCCCGTATCGCCGCGGGGGCTGTTGTGTCCGCAGCGATCACCGGCGCCGCGTGGGTCGGCTCCGCGCTCGTCAGTATCGGTACGTGGATCGCGGCGGTGGTCCGGGCGGGCGCCGTGGCGGCCGGGCAGTTCCTCATAATGGCGGCGCGCGCGGTCGCCTGGGCCGTGGTGATGGCGGCACAGTGGCTGATCGCGATGGGCCCCATCGGGTGGATCATCGCTGCCGTGATCGGGTTGGCGCTGCTGATCTACGCCAACTGGGACACGATCAAACGCTGGACCGCTGAGGCGTGGGACTGGGTCTGGTCGAAGATCAAGGGCATCGGCCAGACGCTCCTGGACTTCTTCATGACCTGGACGATCATCGGTCAGGTCATCAGGCACTGGGACACGATCAAGGCGAAAACGTCCGAGATCTGGAACGGCCTGATGGACTGGATCAAGGGCGTGCCCGGACGGATCGTCGGCTTCTTCCAGGGCTGGAACATCGCCCAGACCGTGCGGGACCACTGGCAGCGCGTCAAGGACGGCGCCATCCGCAAGGCCGCCGAGCTGGTCATCTGGGTGAGAGGCCTGCCGGGCCGGATCCGTGACGGGCTCGGGAACCTCGGCGACCTGCTGCTCCAGAAAGGCAAGAACGTTGTTGAGGGCCTGTGGTCAGGCATCCAGTCGATGGGCGGATGGATCGCCGGGAAGATCACCGGCTGGGCACGGAGCATGATCCCGGGACCGATCGCGAAGGCGCTCGGAATCGCCAGCCCCTCCAAGGTCACCAAGGAACAGGGCAGGTGGATCGGCCGGGGCCTGGTGGACGGACTCACCGGTACGGCGAAGCAGGTCAAGGCCGCAGCCTCGAAGCTGGCGGACATCGTGCGGGACTCGCTGAAGCCCGGCGCCGCCCGGAACCGGGCGCTCGCCAAGATCGCGTCCGGCAACAAGCAGCTCGCCGCCCTCGCCAACCGCGAGGCGGCCCTGGCCGCCCGGATGAAGACCGCGTCCAAGGCGCTCGCCGACCAGATCAAGGCCCGCGACAAGCTGGCCGCCGACGTCCGCAAGGGCATTCTCGACAGCGCGAACATCACGCAGAACGACGGCGGCCCGACCTCGGCAGACGCCATCCTCGATCAGCTTCTGCGCAAGGCGGCGGACGCCCGCCAGTTCGCCGCACAGCTGGCCGTCCTCAAGAAGAAGGGCGTTCGCTCCGACCTCATCTCGCAGATCGCGAATGCCGGAGTGGAGCAGGGCCTCGGGACCGCCACCGCGCTCGCCAACGCCAACTCCTCGCAGATCAAACAGATCAACAGCACACAAGCGTCGCTGGTCAAGGCGGCCGGGCAGGCGGGCGCGACCGCCGGGGACGCGATGTACGGGGCCGGGATCCAGGCCGCGCAGGGCATTGTCAAGGGGCTCGCGTCGCAGCAGAAGGCCATCGAGAAGCAGATGGAGAAGATCGCCAAGTCGATGGCCAGCTCCATCAAGAAGGCGCTCGGCATCAAGTCGCCGTCGCGTCTGATGGCCGATGAGGTGGGCCGGTTCGTGCCGCTCGGCGTCGCCGAGGGGGTGGCCGAGGCCCAGGGTGTTCTGGACCGGGCCATGGCCGCGATGGTCCAGCCGCCCTCACTCCCCGCCGCGCCGGGGACGGGGCGTCCGGTCGCCCCGGCTCCACTGCCCGACGGTATCGGCGGGGGCCGGACCGTCCTGGAGATCCGCTCCAGCGGGGGCCGCACGGCCGACTTCCTGGTGGAGCTGCTCCGCGAGGCCGTGAGAGCCAAGGGCGGCGACGTGCAAATGGTCATCGGACAACGACAGAGGTGAACTCATGGCATTCCCGGCCGATCCGCTGGACACGCGCGTCGACCTCCAGCTGCGCGGCGTGTGGACGGACGTCACGGCGGACGTCTACACGCGTGACCCGATCACCATCACCCGGGGCCGCGCGGACGAGGGGCAGCGCACCGACCCGAGCCGCTGTGAACTGACCCTGAACAACCGGGACGGCCGCTACAGTGCCCGCAATCCTATGAGCCCGTACTACGGGATGCTCGGCCGCAACACGCCCGTGCGGGTCTCGGTCTCGGCAGGGCCGCCGTTCCTGGAGCTGCCCGGCGACGGTGCCCGGGCGTCCACCCCGCACGTGGCCGCCCTGAATATCCTCGGGTCGATCGACGTGCGGGCCGAGGTCCAGCTCGCCAACTGGGATGTGCCCCTCGGTGTCGAGCTGGCCGCGAAGTACGGGAGGGGAACCGACCGGTCCTGGTACTGGTTCGTCAGCGCCGCCGGCGAACTCGCGCTCGGCTGGTCGTCCACGGGTGCCGACTACACCCAGTACCGCTCCAGCGTGCCCGTGCCCCTGCCCTCATCGGGCAGGGTCGCGGTGCGCTCCACCCTCGATGTCACGGCCGGGCGCATCACCCACTACACCGCGCCGACGATCGCCGGCCCGTGGACGCAGCTGGGCGTCCCAAACGCCGGCGTCGGAGCAACGTCGGTGTTCTCCTCCACAGTGCCGGTGGAGGTCGGAGACATCGTCGCCACCGCCTACGCCTCCCCGATCGGCGCGGTCCGCGCCTTCCAGCTCCGCACCGGCATCAACGGAACCGTCGTCGCCAACGCTGACTTCACCGCGCAGACCATCGGCGCCCCGGCCTTCACCGACGGGGCCGGCCGGGCATGGACCCTCAGCGGGAACGCTTCGATCAGCAACCGCAACATCCGCTTCCAGGGCGAGGTCAGCGCCTGGCCGCCACGCTGGGACGTCACCGGCCGCGACGTCTACACCCCGATCGAAGCCGCCGGACTGCTGCGCCGCTACGGCCAGGGCGCCAAAGCCTTGGACAGTGCACTGCGGCGGCGCCTGGCCCGGCAGTCCGACATCCTCGCCTACTGGCCCATGGAGGACGGCGACGGCGCCACCCGCGCCTACAGCCCCCTGCCGGGCGTTGCCCCGCTCACCGCGACCGGCGTCACCTGGGCATCGGCCACCTCGCTGCCCAGCTCTGCCCCTCTGCCCGTACTCAACAGCAACAGCGGGGCGAACCCTCCCCGGCTGTCCGGCGCAGTACCCGCGCCGCCCGGCGCGCCGACCGGGTGGCAGGTCCGCTGGGTCTACCGGCTCGACACCCCCAACGCCACCCTGCACACGTTCATGCGGATCCTGTCGACCGGCACCGTCACCGAGTGGTACATCCAGTCCAACACCAGCGGCTCCCGCATCCTCGGCCTGGACGCGGACGGCACCAGCGTGATCAGCCAGCCCATCGGTACCGGCATGGACCTCTACGGCCAGTGGACCACCCTTCGCCTCCAGGTCAACCAGTCAGCCACCAATACGGTCACCTGGGGCGTGTACTGGCAGACCGTCGGAGGGGACGCCGGCGGCTACTCCAGCACCTACACCGGCACCATCGGCCGCGCCCGCGGAGTCGCCAGCCCCCCGGACGGATACGCCCCCGCCCTGGACGGCATGGCCATCGGCCACATCACCGTCTTCAGCAACACCACCACCAACGCCTTCGACGGCGCGATCACCGCCTACGCGGACGAGCCCGCGACCGACCGTCTCCGGCGCCTGGCCCGCGAGGAAGACCGGCTGTCCATCGGCCTGGCGGACAGTCTCGCCCCGGAGCCGACTGAGGCGATGGGCCCGCAGAACCCCCAGACCCTCCTGACGCTCATAGAGGATTGCGCCGACGCTGACGGCGGGATCCTCTACGAGAGTCTGGACCGGCTCGCCCTTACCTACCGCACCCGCGCCAGCCTCTACAACCAGCCCCCCACCCTCACCCTCAACTACCTCGCGCCCGGCGAGGTCGCCCCACCGCTCGAACCCACGGAAGACGACCAGCAGGTCCGCAACGACATCACCATCCAACGCGACGGCGGATCATCCGGCCGCGTCGTCATCGAGACCGGACCGCTGTCGGTCCTGCCACCGGAGCAGGGCGGGGTGGGAATCTACGACGAGTCGATCACCCTGAACGTGGCCCGGGACAGCCAGACTCAACAGATCGCCGGATGGCGCGCGCACCTGGGTACGGTCGACGAGGCGCGTTACACGCGTATCCACCTCCAGCTCCACACCGCGCCGCACCTGATCCCGAGCGCCCTGAACCTCCGCATCGGCGACCTGGTCCGCATCACCAGCCTGCCCCCGTGGCTGCCCCCGGGCGACGTCGACGTCCTGGCCTACGGCTACACCGAGACCCTGGACCAGTACACCTGGAACATCGTCATGAACGCCGCCCCGGCCACGCCCTGGACCGTCGGCGTCACCGACGATCCGCTGCGCGGCTGCGCCGACACCGACGGCTCCATCCTGGCCGCCGCCGTCACCAGCACCACGACCGCCCTCGAACTCCACACCGACCTGGGCGCCGGCAACCCCCGCTGGGTCGACAGCAGCGAATTCCCGGACGACTTCCCCCTCGACATCCGCGTCGGCGGGGAAGCCGCCCGCCTCACCGCCATCACGAACAGGCTCGATCTGTTCTCCCGCACCCTGTCGGGCACGTGGGGCACGGCCACCACCGGGCAGCTGTGGACGCAGGCCGGCGGACTCTCCACGGACAGAGCTGTCACCGGCGGTCGGGGCACCATCACCCTGCCCGACCCGGCCACCATCTCCACCGTCCGCTTCCAGCAGCTCACCGACGCCGGCATCACCGACTGCGAAATCCGCGTCCGCATGTCCTCATCCGTGGTGGCCACCGGCGCGAGCCTGGTCCCCGGCGTCCTCATGCGCTGCGAGTCCCTCAGCAACTTCTACCGGGCCCGCATCCACTTCGGCACCGGCGGACTCCTGTACGTCTCCGTCACCCGCGACACCACCCAGATCGGAGACAACCCCCAACTCACCACCTACGCCGCCGGGGACGAGTTCGAGCTGCGCGTCCGCCTCACCGGCCACACCGTCCAGATGCGCGTCTGGCCCGTCGGCGCCATCGAGCCTGACATCTGGCACCACACCGTCACCATCACCACGAACACCATCCCGGCCGGAACGATCGGCGTCACCGGCAGCGCGTTCGCCGGCATGAGCAACGCCAGCCCGGTCCTGCGGTACGACAACTTCGAGGTAGTCACGCCGCAGATGGCGACCGCCGTCCGCTCCGTGAACGGCATCGTCAAGCCGCATCCGGCCGGTACGGACATCCGGCTGGCGACCCCCATGATCATCGCCCTGTAGAACGGAGCACCATGCGTGGATACCGCTTCCTGGCCGGAGAACGCGTCACCGCCGCCAAGCTGAACATGGGGGAACTGATCGGGTTCGCCAGCATCACCGCGAACGCGCCCACCACCACCTCCACCACTGAGGTGGCGATCATCACGACCCCCACCGTCACGTTCAAGGCGGGCCGGGCCTACGAGTTCGAGCTGCGCGGCCTGGTACAGCACAGCACCGCCAACCTGGGCGACCTCTGCGCGTTCCGGATCCGCCGCAGCAACACCACCGGCACCCTGATCCGCAACCTGGGCACCATCGTGGTCACCAACCGTGCAACCACCGCCCGCAACAACAACGTCACGCTCAACCACATCGGCATCAACACGAGCGTTCTCGACATCACGGTCCCCGTGGTGGCGACCTACTCGTGGGACACCGGCTCCAGCTCCACCTTCACCTTCGCGGCCAGCGCCGCCACACCCGCCAGCCTCGCCATCTGGGACCTCGGCACAGCAGTCGACTACCCCGGCGCCGGAACCATCTGACCCACCCGCACCCACTGTCCGAGCCCCGAGCCGTCCGCCGGCCGGAGCTCTCGTCATGCCCGGAGGTATCACGTGTCCGACGTCCTCGGTATCCAGCCCACCCCGCTCCAGCTCGGCCAGCTCGCCGCCGCCACCTACAGCGCCAGCACCGGCGGCCTCACCCACGACGGCCGGCCGATCCCCGCCTGGGACGACCTCGGCGACACCGTCCAGACCGCATGGATCGCGGCGGCCGTCGCCGTCGCCCGCGCCGTCACCGCGCCCACGGAACAGGAAGAGAGCTGACCATGACGCTGCTCGTCACCCGAGCCGAGCTGGGCTTCCCGGCCTCGGCGGCACCCCTGCAAGCGACAGCCAAGGGGACCAAGGTCCACTACCTCGGCACGTTCGTCTCGCCCCTCCTGCTGACGGAGCACCCCAAGTGCCTCGCCCTGTGGAAGGCCATACGGGCAAGCCACCTCGCCAACAAGGTGGAGAACTACTCCGACGTTGCGTACAACTTCGCGGCGTGCCCCCACGGCTACCTCCTCGCAGGACGCGGCACCGGCCGCCGCACCGGCGCCAACGGCAACCAGGACCTCAACAAGACTCACTACGCGATCGTGGGCCTGATCGGCGCCGAGGGGCTCACCGAGCCGACCGACGCGATGCTGTCCGCGATCCGCGACGGCATCGAACTGCTCCGCGCCAACGGCGCCGGAGACGAGATCAAGGGCCACCGCGACGGCTACGCCACCGACTGCCCCGGCGGCCCGCTGTACGCCTGGGTGAAGAAGGGCGCGCCCCGGCCTGCCGAGGTGGAGCCCCAGCCCGCGCCGCCGAAGCCCGCGCCGCCGCCGACTCCGGCCAAGCCGTCCGTCTCCCTGGCCCGGCTCATCACCGCCGCACGCACGGACCCCCCGAAGGCCGGCACCCCGGTGAGCTACGCGGGGGTGCGCACGGTGGAGGCCGCCCTCGCCGCCGAGGGACTCCTCGCCCGGGACCTGGTCGACGGCCACTTCGGCACAGCCACCGTCCGGGCCTACGCCGCGCTCCAGCGCCGCTACGGCTACACCGGCGCGGCGGCCGACGGCATACCCGGCCGCGCCTCCCTCACCAAGCTCGCCGCCGCGCGCGGCTTCACCGTCACCTCCTGAAAGGCGCATCCATGTCCGAACTTTCACTTCCCCCGCAGGTGGACACCGTCCTGAAGTCCGCCAAGACCTACGCCCGCGACCTGGTGGAGCGAGTGCTGTCCACGTTCCTCCAGGCGTTCGTCAGCGGCCTGGTCCTCACGGCCCCGTTCGATCTCGCGATGTGGCAGTCCGCCGCACTCGGGGGTCTTGCCGCGGCCGGCGCTCTACTGAAGGGCCTGCTCGCCCGGTGGCGAGATGTCACCAACTCCGCTTCCCTCGCACGGGGGGTGTAGGTGGTGACGCCGCCCGAGTCATCATCGGTCGCCCTCGAACTCGAACGGCTGCGAGGTGCGCTCACGACCGGCTTCGCTGAGCTGAACGGCCGCCTCGATACCGCGCTCCAGCGGACCGGGCAGACCGAGAAGGACATCGCCGAGCTGGAGCAGCGCCTTGCCGCGCTGGAGCGCGCCCGCTGGCCGCTCCCCAGCCTCGCCGCTCTGGCCGGGCTCGCCGGCGTGGGTACCAGCATCATCGCCCTCTACCGCTGACGCACTGCGCCCCTGCTCTCCTCCGGGAGAGCAGGGGCGCTTCGTCATGACGTGACTCACACAGAAAGGGCCTTGCCCCATACCCTGGCAGTGACGAGCTGGACAGAGAGGGGCAAGGCCATGCCTGCTGATGCTACCCCGGACCCATACACCGATCCCCTCGCCTTCGGGCAGAGACTTCAACTTCTACGGACACGACGAGGGATGACACGCGAACAGCTCGGTGGCCTCATGGGGCGCACCGGGTCATGGGTAAAGGCGGTCGAGACCGGTCGGCTGAAGACGCCGAAGCTGCACATGGTCCTGCGGTTCGCCGAGCTGCTGCGGGTGCGTGATTTGTCAGAACTCACGGGGGACCAATCCGTGCGCGTCGACCTGTTCGCGGGCCCGGGCCACCCTCGGCTTCCTGCGGTACAGGCCGCGGTCAATGCCTTCCCTCTGCTGGCCGATTCCGCGCGGGCGCCTTCGGCCCGGCACATCCGGGCACGGCTGGCACGCGCCTGGCAGGCCCGCCACGAAGCACCGAACCACCGGGACGTCATCGGGGTTTTGCTGCCCGATCTCATCCGGGATGCCCAGCGGGCCGTACGGCAATCGGACCGGGCGACCGACAGGCGCGCGGCGCAGGCCGCACTGTCCGAGGTCTACTCGCTGGCGCAGTTCTTCGTGGCGTACCAGCCGGACGCCGCGCTGCTATGGCGCGTGGCCGAGCGCGGCATGATCGCCGCGCAGGAGTCCGAGGATCCACACACGATCGGTGTCGCCGCCTGGCTGGCCGCCCAGGCCCACCGGGACTCCGGCCCCAGCCACTTCGACGCGGCGGATGCCGTCACGTCCGACGCGCTGGCATACCTCACGCCGCTACTCCCGGACGCCTCCACCGAAGTCCGCGCCATCGCCGGGGCCCTGACCTTCGAGGCCGGGTACACGGCCGCGAGGCGAGCGGAGAAGGGCACGGCTTGGCGCTACTGGGACCAGGCCCGCGACATGGCCGCGAAGCTGCCGGCCGACTACTTCCACCCGGTGACCAGCTTCGGCCGGGCCATCATGGGCGCGCACGCTGTCACCGTCGCGGTCGAACTGCATGCGGGGGGGGAGTCCGTACGGCAGGCCGCTGCCGCCGACGCGGTGCCGATTCCATCCCGGCCGCGCCGGGCCCGGCACCGGATCGAGGAAGCCCGCGCCTACCAGCTGGACGGACAGCCTGACGTCGCGCTCGACACGCTGGCCCGCGCTCACGAGTCGGCCCCCGAGACGATCCGGTACAACGGGTACGCGAAGCGCATCGTCCTCGAAGAGGCCGAGTCGAAGTACCCGGCCCGACGGCAGAGGGCGTCCGCCCTGGCGGTGAAGCTTGGGCTGCTGGCTGCCTGACGAGGGGGCACAAACTGTGCCCCCTCTACCCGCGAGGCACTCCTACGGTCGACATCACCTGACCGCCTGTCACTGGAGCGCCCCGTGGTCGATCCACCGCATGCCCCCGCCTGTCTCTCCGCCCCCGCCCGCATGGACATCGAGGCCACTCTCGCGGAGGCCGTCGGGCTTGGCCAGCTGCGCGCCAGCGACTCGGACCTCGCCACGGCCGCCACCGCGCTTCGAGGCCACATCGAGTCGATGCTCCCGACCGCCGAGAAACACGCGGCCACCCTGTGGCGCGGCGGTACGACCTGGTGCAGCCTCCGATCCCGGCTGGACACCATCCGACACGAGATCGCGCAGCCCGCAGCGCCCCTGACGCCGCTGTCCGCCCACGTGCAGGTGGAGCTGCTGCGCCGATCCTGCCGGTGGCTGCTGGAACGGTACGGGCCGGACGCCGAGGACAAGGGGAGCTGCTGATGATGACCTGTGCGCGCTGCGACAAAGCGATCCGACCGGGCCAGCCGTACACGACCCACCCGATCGACGCTGGCTCCGGAGCGGCCCCGGATGTCCACCTGCATTCGGACTGCCGCCCGGACCCGCGGGTTCAGCCCACCCGCTTCCCGGCCCGCGCGCGCCACTGAGACTCCCGCGTGCCGCTGTCACCCCCGCCGTGCGGCGCGCGGGACGGGCGCCCTGGCCGTGCGTGGCCGGGGCGCCCACCACTACCGCCCCGGCCGCCGTCCGTCATCCCGGCGGCCGGGGCTCCTCGCGGACGAGGTCGGCGAGGGGTACATCGAGCACCCAGGCGATGCGGAGCAGGGTGTGGAGACCAGTGTTCTCCCCGGCCTCCACCCGTTGGAGGGTGATGCGGTCGATCTGCGCAGCGAGATACAGGTCCTGCTGGGTGGCGTTCTGCGCGCGGCGCGCGGCGCGGACGCGGTCACCTACGGCCCGGCGGCGGTCGGTGATCCATGAGTCATCGTCAGGCAGCTGTCGCACTCGACAAACCGTCTGACCTGGTGAATCCTATGTCAGCCGAATGTATTCGGCCTTTTGTGATCTTGCTCGGCTCGTCGTGCCGAGCGCCCTGCCGCTCCGGCCGGATACCTGTCCCCCCGACGGACCGGACGGAGCACCGAGAGCCCCAGCCGCGCGCGGCTGGGGCTCTCTCATGCGCTCATTGCCGCGAGCGGGGGAGTACGGGACAATGAGAAAAGCCCAGTTCAGACCGGGCTGGGCCTCGGCTCGCTGCGTGAGCGGTGCGTGAGCGGAGGTCCCGGCGAGTCCCGGAATTGCCGGAGTGAGCCAGAGTGGGTGCCTATGAAACCCCAGGCGAACGGGAGTAACTCGCGGCTCCCGGAGTGAGCCAGAGCGAAAACTATGGACTCATAATCCGTCGGTCGTGGGTTCGAGTCCCACCCGCCCCACCAGATATAGGCGCGCAGGAACGTTCTGACCTGCACGTTAACCGACGTACTGGGAGACCTCCGGGATCCTGACGGCCCGGCGTGTCACCGCTTCACGACTGTCGGGACGGATTCGGGACGCAGGTCACGCGGCGGGACCGAGGTCCGCGTCATGACCGGTCGAATTCGCGTTCGGGTCCGGCGGTGACTGCTCGGGCGACAGGAACTCCTCCTCGGTGTATCCCTCTGGCCGGGCGATGAGGAACCGGAGAAGCGCGACGTCCGTTCGCCGGTCTTCCGGGTACCGCTCGTGCAGGTTCTCCGTCCGCAGGATCTCGTAGTCGTTGGCGGCGCAGTGCTCGCGGATCCACTTCGCCGCGGCTTCGGCGGCCTGCTCCCGGCTCTCGCAGACGGTCCGGATCCGGCCGAGGGGATCACTGTCCCGCCGGATCTCCGCGTTGGCGTTCCAGACGCCTCCGGCGCTGTGGGATCCACGGACGTGGAGTACGGCGACCCCGTGGTGGAAGGCGCCGTCGGGTATGCCCAGCGGGTGGTGGACATCGAAGGGTACGTCGCGCGGGACCACGGCCAGGGTGGACTCGGCTTCCGTGCGCATCAACTCGGGCAGGACGCTCGTATACGTGTCCGAGGTGATCTGGCGCGAGGAGTGCCCCAGGCGTTCCTGGACGACTTTGATGTCGTTCTTCGCGAGCAGTGACAGGGTCGCGGAGATGTGGCGCAGGTCGTGGAGGCGGACCGGGGGCAGGCCGGAGAGTTTCACCAGCCGTTTGAAGCGTCTGCTGACCCAGTCGGGGTGGCACTGCTCCCCGTTCTCCCGGGTGAAGGCCCGGCCGGACTCGACCCATGCCTCCTCGCCGGACCACTTCTCGCGTTCCCGCTCCTGCTGGATCCGCCACGCGGCCAGGGCCCTGCCCGTCTCCTCGTTCAGGGTGTTGGTGCGCACACTGTCGGCCTTGGGGGTTTCCCCGTACAGCCGGTAGGCGACTTCTACGATCTGTGCGGAGATCCGGAGCCAGAGCGCGGTGACGCTGATCTCCGTCCATGGCAGCGCGCACATCTCGCCGCGCCGGGGGCCGTTGAAGATGAAGGTGTGCCACATCGCGTACAGCCGGTCGTTCCGGGTGTGGTCGAGGAAGGCTCCGGTCTGCTCGGGTGTCCAGACCATGACCGGTCCGGGTTTCTTGCCGGTGCGCTTCCACTCCTCGACCCGTTCCGGTGTCCAGACGAGGGGTTTGGGACGCCTGACCGCCGGAAGCTCAACGAACCGGGCCCAGTTCGTCGGGTACTCGCCCCGCTTGATGCCGCCGGTCAGGAAGGAGCCGAGAGTGGCGTTGACGCGGTGCATCGTCGCGGCGCTGGTGATCTTCCGCCTGCCCCTGCTGCCCGTGCGCAGGGCGGCGTTGGCGTCCAGCCAGGCCCGGCGCGTGACACGGCGTTCCTCCTTCTTGCCGGCGGCTCGTACCCAGGAGGTGTGGGCGGCGTCGCGTACCTCCTGCAGTTCGACCACCTTGGCGTGGTGGATGAGCCGTTCGGCGTTCTCCCTTTCGATCGCGTCGTACATGGCCTCGAGGTGGCGCAACTTGAGGTCGCGCCGCTTGATATGGCCGAGGTGGGGCTCGAGGTAGAGGGCGATGTGTTCCTGGTACCCGTGCCGGGTCGTACGGGCCAGCGCCTTCTTGCGCTTCAGCCAGTGCCGCAGGTCCTCTCCTACGGTGGCGTTGCTGAGTACGTCGGTTCCGCCGATGATCTCGCGGTAGACCTTGTCGGCCGCGGCTTTGGCGTTGTCCTTCGTCGTGTGGCCGCCGCGCCGGATTTGTCGACGACTGCAGTCCGGCAGGCGCATTGCCGCTGAAGCTGGGATCGAACACGAGTGTCTCCTTCGTGGGCTTGGCCCACGGACCGGCGGTGCCGGTCCGTGTCGAAGTGCACAAGGCATACAAGTTGATCAAGGTGGGGGCATTCCCTGTGCGGACACTCACTCTGGGCAGCACGGTGAGAGTCCCTACCGCCGCGCTGTGGCGAGTGCTGGGGGTGACGCCGCCGGTGCGGTGATCTCTGTAGCCCGTGGCGCACTGATCAGCCTGGACGGCGGTCCGGCGGTTTTGGCCGTGGCCTAGGATCGGTCGGCTACGGGGGCGCAAGAGAGAAGAACGGACGGGACCGCATGCCACGGCTCTTCGGGTTCGACGACCAGTCACGTCGTCGGCTGCGTGACGACGAAGTGGACCGCCTTCGGCTGATGGCCGGCCGGGCCCTGGCGGGGCAGTCCAACGCGGACATCGCGGGGTGGGCGAACGGTGAGGGGTACCGGGGCACGCTCGGTGGCGAGTGGAAGGACGCATCCGTCGGCCGGCTCTTCCGCAATCCGGCGATCGCCGGACTCGTCTACGACGAGAAGGGTGAGCTCGTCGACGCCGGGCATCCCGGCATCATCGAACGCGAGGAGTTCGAAGCCCTTCGGGAGCGTGAGCAGAGCCGGAAGACGGCCGACGCGGACCCGCCCTACGACTACCTTCTGGTGGCGGGCGCGAGCACGTGCGGCAAGTGCTCACAGGCGCTGCAAGGGGCTCGTACCGACGCGGGGACCCCCGGCTACCGCTGCCGTCCGAAGGACAAGAACGGCCGGGGCGGCTGCGGCGAGGTCCGCATGGACGCCGAACTCCTGGAGAACCACGTGGGCGAGTACGTGGTGGCCGAACTCCTCAAGCCGGGCATCAGGGACCAGATCCTCAAGGCCCAAGCCACCGTGAAGGCCCAGGTCAAGGAGCTGACGGCGATTATCGCCGACCTGGAGGAGCGCCGGACGGACGCGGCGAGCCTCTACGCCAACCGCCGGATCAGCAGTGACGCGTTCGCGACCGCCGACCGTGAGATCACGGCCAACATCAAGGACACCCGCTCGCGCCTACGATACGCGGAGCAGATGACGAACTTCTCTCTGGGAAGCGCCAAGAACCTGGTCCGATGGTGGAACACCGCGCCGCAGGCATCGAAGAGGGCTCTCGCGGTGCTGCTTCTGGAGAAGGTGGAGGTGTTCCCCGCGAGCGCGCGTGGTGTGCGCACCGTGGAGCCGGGCCGGGTGGTCCTGCGCTGGCGCAAGAGGCTCGCGGTGTCAGACGGGAGCTGAGGCGCTCGTCTTGTGGGCCGCGACCCGCTTGCCGACCATCGCCATGGTCAGCCCCGTGATGAGTGCGATCACGGCGAGCCCGGCCAGCAGGGGCGAGGCGATCTCTTCGTAGTGCAGGGGCCAGGGGTGTCCCAGGTAGTGGGTGACCAGGTACGACCCCTTGCTGGCCGCGTAGGCGACGCCGAGCGACCGGCTCGCCTACCCGCAGGGGTACGGCGTCGAGCGGTACGCCAAGGAGCAGGACCCGCCGGCCGATGATGCCCTGATCCGGGCCGCCTGCAAGGATGTCCGCGAAGCCCTGAAGGAACGTACCGTCGCGTTGGAAGCGGAGGCCGACGAGCTTCGCTCCGTCGAAGCCGAGCGACTGGACCGGCTGTTCTTCGTCGCCTACCGAAAGGCCGTACGGGATGGCGAACTCCCCGCCATCGACCGTGCGCTGAGGATCATGGAGCGTCGAGCCCGTCTCCTCGGCCTTGACCGGCCCGCGAAGACTGAGATCACCGGTGCTGCCGGTGGCCCCCTCCAGGTGGAGGCGGTCGACCTTGCCGAGCTGGAGGCGTTGATCGCCGTCACGGAGGGAGCCGCCCGTGGCAGCGTCGGCGAGTGATCGCGAACGCGCGGTGCTGGCCCGGTACCGCACGCTCAGCGGGGAGCAGCGCCGGCAGCTCGCGGCCCGAGCGAGTGCCCGGATGCGTGCTCAACTTCTCGGCGTCGAGCGGCATATCGCCATGGACCGCTCACCCGGCGCGTTGGCCGCGGTGCTCACCGAGCGCCGGGAGATGCAGGCCCGCCACCTGAACCTGATCGACACGGCCTGGATCGACATGGCCGAAGGACGGCAGGACCGCGTCATGTTGACGATGCCCCCGAGGCACGGAAAATCCCGGCGGGCCTCGTGCTGGGCGCCGCTCTGGTACCTGCGGAAGTATCCAGACCGGCGCATCATGATCGCCTCCTACAGCGCAGACCTCGCCGACGACCACGGCCGCTGGATCCGCGACGCCATCGACTCCTGGGGCGATCAGCTCGGCGTCCACCTCAGCCCGGGCAGCAAGGCGGCCAACCGGTTCGACATCGCGGGGCACGAGGGTGGGCTCCTCGCCGCGGGCATCGGCGGTGGCCTCACGGGGCGCGGTGCCACGATCGCGCTGGTCGACGACCCGGTGAAGGACATGACCGATGCCGGCTCTCCGACGATGCGCAAGAGGGCCTGGGACTGGTGGCAGTCCGTCCTCCAGACCCGTATGGAACCGGACGGTGCCATCTGCGTCATCCAGACCCGGTGGCACGAGGACGACCTTGCCGGACGGATCATCGCCGACGCCGAGGCGAACGAGTCTGGTCCGCTCTCTACCAGCCGAAGCCCCGCCCGCCGGAGGGAGGGGTGTGGGCTCGCGCCTGGATCGACGAGAACCGTACGAGCGTCGTCACGTTCGGCGGACTCGACATGGCCCGCATCGTCGTCGCCGTAGACCCCGCCGGCGGCGAATCCGCCGTGGGCGACGAGACCGGCATCATCGGCGCCGCCCGCGGCTATGACGGACACCTGTACGTCCTCGACGACCGCTCAGGCAGCATGGGCGCGAACGACTGGGGCTTGGCGGCCTGCCGCCTCGCCCTGGAGCTGCGCGCCGACGCGATCGTGGTGGAGAAGAACTACGGCGGAGACATGGCGCGCCAGATCGTCCGCCAGGCGTGGGAGCAGCTCCAGCGCCAGGGCGTCACCAAGGGTCTCCTCATGCCCATGGTCCTGGAGGTCACCGCCAAGGTCGGCAAGAGGCTCCGCGCCGAGCCGATGGCGCAGCTGTACGAGCAGGACCTCGTCCACCATGTTGGCCAGTACCCCGTGCTGGAGGACCAGATGGTCACCTGGGTAGCGGGCATGGACTCACCGGACCGTATGGACGCCTGCGTTCACGGTCTCACCGAACTCGCGGACCCGGATCAGCTCGACACCGGCGTCTACCCCGTTAACGACAGGAGGCTCGACGGACGACGTTGATCGCAAGCAGCGGCACCCGGACGGTGTGGCGCTCCGCAGGCTGTCGGATTGCGTGGTGATGCGCTGGGGCCCTATCGCGCGCTTGGCCGGCAGCCGGTTGCGGTGGACTGGTCGTGAAGGTAGCGGGACTGCTCCAGAGCGGTGAGGGTGGTATCGATGGCCTCGCAGATGTCGCGGATCGCGCGGGCCGGGTCGGGCAGGTCTACGTTTCTCAGCTGGACGGAGCTGCCCGTGCTGATCGCCAGGGTCCGTCCGTCCGGGCTGAACGCCAGTGCTGCGGGTGAGCGGGTCGGCAGGGTGATTCTCGGGCGGCTGGTGGCGAGGTCCCACAGCTGGATTCCTCTTACGCTGCTCGCCGCCAGGGTGTGTCCGTCGGGGCTGAAGGCCAGCGACGCGACTTCAGCGCTGACACTGAAGCCGCCCTGGAGCTGACCGGTGCGCACGTTCCATGTCTTTACGACTCCGTTTCTGCTGCTCACGGTCGCCAGGGTGTGCCCGTCCTGGCTGAACGCGAGGGACAGCGGGCTCCGGGTGTTCGGGTTGATGGTGCGCTGTGTGCGGCCTGTCGCGGCGTCGAGCAGGGTGATCTGTTCGCCGTCGGCCTCGATGTCCACGACGGCGAGTGCGCGGCTGTCCGGGGTGAACGCGATGGTCCTTACGGATTGGCCGTGGCCAGTGTGGGTGGTGTGCAGCGCGCCGGTGGAGAGGTGCCAGATCTGTACCGATCCCTTCATGCCGACAATGGCGAGCCGTGTTCCGTCGGGACTGAAGACCGCCGTGTCGACGGAGTCGAGGGCACGGCTTCGGCGCAATCGGCCCGTGGTGATATCCCGGACCTCGATCACCCCGTCCTTGACGACCCGGGCAGCCATGGCGCGCCCGGTCGGGCTGAACCCCACAGCCCCAAAGCGGGTCACCGGGAAGGGCGGCTGCTCCTCCCGGGGTGCCTGGTGGGAGTCGAGCGTCAGTGTGGCTTCGCCATCACCGGTCCTGACGTCCCAGAGCTGTGCCGACCCACGGCCGGGCGGTCCTTGGCGAACCGTGGCCATCGTGCGGCCGTCCGGACTGAACGCCATGTCGGCGACAATAGTGCCGGTTTGGCCCGGCGGAGTGGTCTGCGGGTCATCGGCGGACAGGTCGAGGACGCGGATGGTGGCGTCCAGGTTGCTGCTGGTAACGAGGGTGCGGCCATCCGCGCGGAAGGCCACTTTCATGATCCCCCGTCCGTGGTGGCCGGCGGTCACGGTGGCCCGTGCCGTGCCGGTGGCGGTGTCCCACAGTCGTACGGTGTCCCCAGGGCCCGTGACGGCGAGGGTCCGGCTGTCCGGGGCGAAGGTCACCTCGTTCATTCCGACGGGACCGTCCCTGATGGTGCGTCGGACCATGCCGGTGGCGACCTCCCGCAGTTGCACCAGACCGTCGGTGCGGTTCACCACGTAGGTCCGGCCGTCGGGGCTCAAGGCCACTGTCCTGCACTCGATTTCGCGGTCGTGAGCGGTCCGGGTGCGGCCGGTGGCCATGTCCCATACCCGTACCTGTCCGCCGAGGCCCACTGCGGCGACAGTACGTCCGGCAGGGCCGAAGGCGACCGCCTGCGGGTCGGGGTGGCTGGTGAAGCTGTGCAGGTTGCGACCGGTGGTCACGTCCCACACCCGTACAGTCGCGACGGAGGCGGCGGCTACGGTACGACCGTCCGGGCTGAAGGCCAGGTCGCGTACCGAACCGTCGGGGACGGTGAAGCTTCTGAGCTTTCTGCCGGTGACCGGATCCCACAGGGCTACTGCCCAGTCGGTGTCACCGAGGGTGGCTACAGCCAGGGTGCGTCCGTCGGGGCTGAACGCCGCGGCATGGCTGCTGCTGCCGGCGGTGGACGTGTGTCGGAGCCGGCCTCCGGGCAGATCCCAGATCCGTACCTGGCCGTCTCCGCTGTGGGTGGCAAGGGTGTGCCCGTCCGGGCTGAGGGCGATGGAATCCACGGGTTTGGTGCCGTTGATCAGGCTTTTGCGCAGCGGTAGCGCCGCGGCGGCATACAGGGCGGCGGTGGCTTCGTGGGTCGGGCTCGTTCGGTAGGCGTGGACAGCGAGCAGTGAGGCGAGATCGGGCTCGGAGTCCAGCAGGGCGCCGGACTGGGCGGCCAGTTGCCGGGACTGGGCCAGGTGCTGGGCGGTGACCGCGCTCCGCCACTGCCCCACGGCCAGGCCGGCGGCGATGAGGGCGAGACACAGGGCGGTGGTGACCGCGGTGAGCACCAGCCGGGATCGGCGACGGCCTTTCTGCTCGTGGTCGCGGCTGGCGTCGAGGAAAGCGTGCTCCCTGTCGGTCAGGTCCTCGCGCGGTGCGCCGCCGAAGTGTTCCTGGGCGGCGGCGAGCCGGCTTCCCCGGTACAAAGCTTCCTTTTCGTGTCCCAGTTCCTGCCAGGCGTGGGCGGCTTCTGTCAGATTCCGGTGCACACGCAGGCGTTCACGGTCTTCTTCTGTCCACCCGCGCAGCCGGGGCCAGGCCGTGAGCAGCGCCTCGTGGGCCATCTCGACGGTGTCGCCGTCCAGGGCGAGGAGCCGTGCCCCGGCGAGTGCCTCCATCACCTGGACGGTGTCATCCCTGCCGGTACCGGGTAGTTCCGCGCGCTTGACGGGACGGCGGGTGTCGGGGGTGCCGTCACCGGGGGCGACCAGGCGGAGCAATACCCGGCGGGCAGCCGCCGCCTGGTCCTCGCTGAATCGGCCGTAGACCTCCTCGGCGGTCTTGGCGATCGCGCCGTCCAGGCATCCGGCGGCCTCGTACCCCGCCAGGGTCAGCGTCTTGCCGCGGCGGCGGCGCCAGGT
This sequence comes from Streptomyces sp. NPDC093109, assembly GCF_040701725.1. NCBI lineage: Bacteria > Bacillati > Actinomycetota > Actinomycetes > Kitasatosporales > Streptomycetaceae > Streptomyces > Streptomyces sp. NPDC093109. The sequence goes on along the minus strand of NZ_JBFBEZ010000007.1, from coordinate 49,480 downwards.
CTCCAGCAGCGCGTGGGACAGCAGCGGCAGCCCGCCAGGCGCGTCGGCGACTTCCTTGACCAGCCGGGTGGTGAGGGCGCGTTCCACGGTCAGTCCGGCGGCCGTGGCCGGTTTGACGACGGCGTCGCGCAGTTCCGCCCGGCTCATCGCGCCGGCCAGCAGGTTGGCATCGCGCAGTGCGTCGGCCAGGTCGGGGTGTTCGGCGCAGCGGCCGTAGAAGTCGCCGCGCACCGCCAGCAGCACCCGCAGGCGGCTCTCGGGCCGCCGGGCTGTCAGCAGCAGGTCGATGAAGCGAGCGCGCTCGGCCGCGTCGTGGCAGAGGGTGAAGACCTCCTCGAACTGGTCGATGATCACGAAGGTGTCCGCTCCGGTGCTGCCGTCGCGGGGAATCGCGGGCGTGAGGAGGGACGCGTGGCTGCGGGCGGGGCGTTCGCCCGGTGTCAGGATCCGGATCGCGGCCGGGCGCAGGTCCGGCTCCTGAGCGCCGCGGAGTACGGGTATCAGGCCGGCCCGCAGCAGGGAGGACTTGCCGCTGCCGGAGGGGCCGAAGACCGCGGCGAACCGCCGACGGCGCAGCAGATCGACCAGGTCGGCGGTGAGTTGTTCCCGTCCGAAGAACAGGCCGCTGTCCCCGGTCTCGAACCGTGTCAGCCCCCTGTACGGCGTGAGTGATCCGCCGTCGTCCCGAGCGCTGTTGCCGACGGACTCCTCCATCGCCTCCGTCCAACGGGCCTGCCATTCCGCCAGGTCTCCACCGCACGCTCCCGCATAGGCCAGGGCCACCGGCAGGGTCGGCAACTGCTCGCCCGCCGCGGCCTGCGACAGCGTGGTCACCGAGTAGCCCGCCCGCTGGGCCAGCGACCGGTAGGTGATTCCGTCCGCCTCCGCCCGCAGCTTGCGCAAGTCGAACGCGAACCGCTGCACCGGACCCGCTGTGGGATCCACCGGCACCTCACGACGCCCCGCCACACCTTCACCCCCTCCGGCCGCCCTGCGTCTCAGCGGGCAGCCAATCCACACATATCTATGACACGCGAAGGGGCGCGGCCCGTTTCATTGTTCGGCCGCCGGGACGGTGGTGCCGAACAATGCTCCGGCCGCTGAAATCGGTGATGTGAGCGGCGCGGGGAACCGCCGCGCCCCTACGGCCCCACTTGCGTCTCGCCGGATCGAAGGCTTGGCGATCTCCCCGGCGATCTTGCCGCCCATTGCGGATCGCGCCGGTGTGCCCCTCACGGCAAGCCCGACGAACACCTCACCGAAGAGGACTCTGGGGCACCGACAGAACTCGCTGATCAGGGCGTACGTGGATGCCGCTGGAGATCGTTTCCCACGCTGTGTCACCGGTTTTCCCACGACCCAGGCCAGAGACCTCGTGCAGGAGTGACGACGGATCGGCGATGCGCTTCCCTCGCCGCCGCAGAGTCTCCGCGACCAGGGTTGTGGGAAACGATCACGGAGAAACCGACGAAACGGGTCTCCACCGGCGACGGAAGTCATGGTGGGGCCCGTTTCTCGTTGTAGTGATGGGCTGCGGCCCGGACGGTGACGCGGCAGGGCCCCGGCGGTGAGGTATCTCACGGTCGGGGCCCTGCTCTTGGTGCTGCTGGTTGTCTTCCGGGGTGGTGCTGGGGTGGTGGTCGGATCAGGCGGTTGCCGCCAGATGACCAGTTGGTGTCCAGGTCCCGGGCTCCTTGGTTTTCCGCCTGTGGTGGGTGCGGCGGCGAGGGCGCTCGCCGCCGAGGGCGAGTGTCTCAAGCCATCTTTTGATCTTGCGGCGGTTGGCGTGAGCGAGTTGGAAGGCCAGCAGGATCGTCTGGGCGGCGATGCCGCGGATGCGGCGGGAGCCCGCCGCCTCGATGCCCTCGGCCAGAGGGTTCTTGGCGTAGCCGTTGTAGCCCTCGACGCTGTTGCGCAGCCGGAAGTAGACCTTCTGCCATTCCGGGCCGCCGTACTCCAGAGCCTGCCACTGTTTGGCGCCGGCTTCCGGGCTCACGGTGATGGCGTTCTGGCGGCAGACCTTGACCGGGCCGGTTGGGCTGGGCTCCGGGTCGATGAGGGGGAGGTGGATGCAGCGGCCCAGGGTGTGGGGCTTGATGAGGCACTGGGCCTTGCCCGCTTCGGCGGGGCACATCATCCGCTGGTAGCCGTCGGTGTCGGGGTTCTGTTTCGGCATGAGGCGGTAGCCGCGGCGGGTGGCGATCAGCCGGACCCACGTTTACCGGTCGATGCGTTCGGCGTACAGGTCGATGGTGGCGTTGATCAGGGGTTTGGCATGGACGGGGATCTGCCACTCCGTGGGCTCCGACCTGGCGGCGGTGAGAGCCGCACTGGTCGGACATCTCCTTGGGCGCCCCGGCGATGTCGAGTCGGGGCTTGGGCGAGGGTTCCCTGCCTTGGTGGCTGGTTTGGCGGAGTGGAAACAGAAATGCAGGAACGCGTGCACACAGTCGCTCGTTGGTCCGTGTGCCCATGGTGAAGTGACGGAGTCTGCCGCAGCTGACAGGTATCTAGCGGCGTCCGGTCACCTGCGCGGGGGCCCGCTCGCGGACGGGGGAGGTGTGCTGTGGTCGTTGTGCGGCCCGATGGTCATGATGCCTTCCTCTGTTATGCGTGGGAGGACAAGGCTCAGGCGGACGCCCTGCGCGCTGCGTTGACCGGGTTCGGCCTGAGGGTCTTCCAGGACCACGACGGCATGCGGGACTACGACTGCATTCCCGACCGCATCGATGCCGCGCTCCGTGGGAGCCATGTCCTTCTGGCCCTCTACTCGCCCGCCTTTCTGGCCAGCGAGTACTGTCGGCAGGAGCTGCACTTCGCGCTCCTGAGCTCTTATCACCTGCACCGCAGCCGGGCCCGGGTCCTCGCCCTCAGCCAGCACCTCGACATCGAGGAGGTCAGGCCGGAAAGGCTGAAGCACTGGCGACTACCGGCGCTCGACCAGTCGTTCGACCGCTTGGCGGCGTCCGTCACGGCTCAGGTGCGCCGACTCGGCGAGCAGGACCGGCGTCGACTCGGTGACGCGCCGAATCCGCCGCCACCGAAGTGGTACTCGGAGCCGATGCCGGACGTCCTGGAAACCTACGGCCGGGAACTGGACCTGTGGAGGCTCCACGACGCCTTCTTCCCCGACGACGCTCCCCATCACGGCGGCCAGGTGGTGGCAGTCACCGGCGTTGGTGGTCAGGGCAAGACGCAACTCGTGCGGCACTACGCCCGGACCTTCGCCGCCGATTTCCCGGCGGGGGTGTTCTCGCTGCGCGGCTCCGAGGGCCACGGGACGGACGGGGGCGGTGACATGGCAGTGCGGCGGGTGGTGGAGTCCCACCTGGCACGTATCGCCGAGGAACTGCCTGCAGGTGACAGTCGGCCGCGCTCTGGTCCCTTCGAGGACATCGCTCGCTGGGTGCGCCGCCAACTGGCCGATCTGGGACCGTACCTGTGGATCGTGGACGACGTACCGGAGGGCGTCAGCCGCCCCGAGTTCAACTCGCTGCTGGCTCCGACGAGCAATGGCCGTACTCTCCTGACGGCCGGGTACGACCTGGGCGGCTGGGTCCACCCCGACCGCCGGCTGGTGCTCCCGCCCCTGGAGCGTGGCGCCTCCGTGGCCCTGCTGACGAGCCAGTGGCCGGACGGCAGACCCAGGCCGGTGACACGCCGTCTGGAAGATCTGCGGGGCGAACGCGATCAGTACGCCGCCGTTCGCCGGATTGTGGACGCGCTCGGCGCGCACCCGCTGGCCCTCGCTCTCGCGGCCGGCCTGAGCGGCTCACCGGAGGCTACCGGGATCGCCGACTTCACAGCCCTGGAGAAGCTGCTCACCGACCCCGACCGTGACGCGCTGGCCCTTGCCGAGCAGCTACGCCCCAAACTGCCCACCGATCACATCACAGGGGTCGCCGCCACCCTGTCGCGTAGCATCACCGCCCTCCCGGAGGAAGGCCTCGACGTACTGCTGCTGTCCAGTGTGCTCGGCGCGGCGCCGCTTCCCGCGGCGCTGGTCTCCCTCGTTCTTGCCGAGGCCGATGGACTGTCCCGTGCGGAGGCGGACGACAGGGCTCGGAAAGGCCTCCGCCAGACCGAAGCGGGCTACCTCAGCCGACGGCACGGTACGGCGACCAGTGATCTCGGCGCCGCGGCGGGGCTGTCGTGGAGTGTCCACCCCCTGGTCAACCAAGCTGTCCGCCGGTCGGAACGCTCACCACACCGCCGTCAGGAATTGCGACTGGCCGCCGTCGCCGCCTTTACCCGCGAGATGGACGACGCCCGCGACAGCCAGCGGTATCCGCTCCTGTCCGGCCATCTGTCCCATATCGAGCGACTGGCCGCCGACATGCTGGACATCGACGAGTGGCACCTCCTCAACGAGGCCGGACGGCTGCACGCCGAACTCGGCGACAGCCGGGCTGCACTGGACCTGTACGGAAGGCTCCACGCACTGTGCCGGTCCCGGCTGGGGGACGATCACCTCACCACGCTCGCCTTCCAGCTCGGTCTGGGAGTCGCCCATGGTCTGCACGGAGACCATGGAACGGCCCGGACTCTGCTGGATACGACGCACACAGCGCTCTGCCGACGGCTCGGTGCACAGCACCCCGACACCCTCACCGCGTGGAACGATCTCGCCGTGGTCTGCGGCGCCGCGGGTGACCACGAACACGCCAGGGGCACCTTCCGGTCGGTGCACGAGATCCGCGTCCGGCTGCTCGGACTGCAGCATCCCGACACTCTGGACGCCCTCACCAACTACGCCATCCACGTGGGCCGGTGCGGGGACCACGCCGAGGCGCACGAGCTCAAGACCGGCCTGTACCGGACGTTCCGCTCCCTGTACGGCGAGGACCATGCCCGTACCCTCGACGCGCTGAACAACCTGGCGGCCACGACACTGCGGCTGTCGGACCCCGCCGGTGCCCGGCGGATGCTGCGCACGGTGCACGAAACGCGGCGGCGTCTGCTCGGGCCGCTTCCGCACACCGCGGACGCGGCGGAGAACCTGGCCGGCGTCGTGGAGGACCCGGACGAGGCCGCCGATCTCCTCACCGAGGCCTACCGCATCCGGTTGCACACCCAGGGACCGCCGCATCCCTCGACCCTGCGCACCCTGCACCACCTCCTTGCCGCGCTGCTCGAACGGGACGGCGAGCAGGCCCCTCCCCTCCAGCACGGCCACCCCGGGACCGTGTCAACGAGGTTTGCGACGACCGACGTGGCCGAGACCCTCCCGGCCGGTCTGACGCCGGGACAGATCCGCCTCGACGACGAGCGCATGGACGAACGGATCGCGGTGCTGGAGGCGGCGATCCGCGTCTACGACGCCCGGCTGGCAGCCCTCGGCCCGGACGACGTCGCGACGATGACCGCCGTCGGTCACCTGGCGCACGCACACGCGGCGCTGGACCAGTTCGACGGCCAGTACGAGGAGGCCTGGGTACTCATCGACGACGCCACCACCGGCTTGGAACTGACCCTGGGCACGGGCGATGCCGCCACGGTCGCGGCCGACGGGGTACGCATCTGGATAGCCGGTCTCGGCTCCGGCTGGGACGCGACCGAGGTGGACAGCCGGTGAATGCGTACGACGTCTTTCTCTCCTTCGGCGGTCATGACAGGGCCAAGGCCGAGCGGATCACCCAGGCACTGCGCGACAGAAAACTGACCGTCTTCCTCGACGAGAGCATCCGCACCGGTGAGGGCGTCACCGAGACTATCGAGCGGGCGCTGGCCTCGTCACGGACGCTGCTCGTGTACTACTCGGCGGGTTACCCGAGCCGGTACGCCTGCCAGTTCGAGCTGACGGCGGCGCTCCTGGCCGGGCAGCGGGAGGGCGACCCCACCGGCCGTATCGTCGTGATCAACCCGGAGCCGGGCGAGGAGCACCTGTTCCCCGTGGAACTGGCGGACGCCTCGTTCGCCCGTGCCCCCAGGTACGGCGACAAGGCCGGCCTCGACGACCTGGAAGCCGCGATTCGACGGCGTCTCGGCTCGGTGCCGGGCACCATCGGCGAGCCCCGGTTCACCGAGCGGCCACGCTGGATCGCCGATCGCGTGGCCGGCGCGCACGGCTTCGTCGGCCGGTACCGCGAACAGTGGCAACTGCACTCGCAGCTCCGTCAGGGTGCCTACCCGATGGTCAGGCAGGTGATGGCAGGCCCGGTGGTGGCGCTGCTCGGCGTGGCCGGCGTCGGCAAGTCCGCTCTCGCCGCCGCCTACGCCTGGCAGTTCGGCGCGGCGTATCCGGGCGGAGTCCACTGGCTGGACCTGAGCGGCGCGACGGCGTCCGACGTAGCGGCCCGATACGCCCACGAGTTGCGCCGGGTCGCCCGCACCCTTCGTCTCGGTCCCGCTGTCGGCCGGGCCGACGCGGCGGAGCTGAGCGCCGCCGTGTCCGATCACCTCTTCACCGCTGCCCGACCTGCCCTGTGGGTGGTCGACGACCTGCCGCCCGACCTGGACCCCAGCGAGGTCCAACGTCTGCTCCTGCCCGCCGGTCCGCTCATGCACACCATCCTGATCAGCCGTCGCGGCCCCTTCGCCGAGTTGATGCCCGTTGTGGAACTGGGCTCGATGAGCGCCGAGGACGCCCAAATTCTTCTGCGCGAACACTGCCCGGTGGACAGCGAGGACGAACGGCAGGCCCTCGGTGCCTTGGCCGAGCGGCTCGGCGGCCACCCCCTGAGCCTGCAACTGGCCGGGCGTCAGCTGCGGGATCGTCAGGGGCTGTGCTCCGTCAGCGACCATGTCCGCCGGCTCATCAAGGATCCGGTGGTCCTCGACCCCGCCATCGGTCTGGTTCGTACGAGTCTCAACCCGCTCACCGCGCAACAGCGGCTGATTCTCCAGCTCGCCACGATGGGTGCGGGCGCCCCTCTGCCCGCCGGGTTCATCGCCGATGTGGTGACTGCGCTGCAACCCCGCGAGGGTGACCTGGGCGACGCGCTGGCCGGCCTGCACGAGCTCATGCTGGCGACCCGGATCGAGGACCGTTGGGAGGTCCACGCCATTGTCCGCGAAGCCGCGCAGCGCTATCTGGCCCCTGTCGTCCCCGAAGCCGAACTCGCCCGGCTCGTCGCGGAGAGGTTGCTGGAGCAGAGGGGAGAACAGGGCACGGAGTCCGACCGGCTCATGCCGTTCGCTGCCGCACTCGCCCGCCATTCCCTCGTCCCCCCGGATGCCTGTCACGCGCTGCACCGCATGCTGAGCGTTTTCCACCAGGACCGTGGCGAGCCGGTCGAAGCCGCCCGGTACTGGGACCGGGCTCTCGCGTCCGGCGTCCCGGCAGTACCCGATCTGCTGCGGAGCGCCCGAGCCCACCTGGACGCGGGCCACTACGAGCAGGCCGAGGAGTACGCCTCGCGCGCGTGGGAAGCCACAGCGCCCCACGATCCGGGCGGGCTGTCCGCCGTCGGCTTGTTGGCTCAGGCCCTCGACGCGCTCGGCCGTCCCGAGGCGGCGGACGCCCACTGGGCGACCGTGAGGGCCACCTTTCCGTCATCGGCCGTCACCGGGCACGGCGGCGCGGACACTCCGGGGAACGATCCGGGCCTCGACCAGGCCCGGATCGAGCTGCGGCTGGGCTATCTGAAAAGCCGCCGGCTCCGCGGCGACATGCACGCGGCTCTGGCCCACGCCGACGCACTCGTGAACCTCCTCGCCCACGAGCCGCCCGAACGCGCGGGGCACCACCTGCAGGCCGCACGGATCGAACTGGCCATTCTCCAGCTCTCCACGAACGCCCAGCGCGAGGCGCGGCTGACGGCCGAGTCCGTCCAACGCTGGTACCACGACCACGGATTGCCCGATCACATGAACGCCGTGACGGCACAAACCGTCCTCGCGCAAGCCTGGCTGACCCTGCATCTGCTGGAACTCCGCCCGGACCCGGCGAACTGGCGGGAGGCCGCCGAGACTCTCGGGCAGCAGCGAGAGCAGCTGCGCCGGAGCCACGGGCCGATGAACGACCGGACGTTGAGCACCGATGTGGAGTACGGCAATGCCCTCCTGTGCCTCGGCCGTCCTACGGCGGCCCGGGAACACCTCACGGAGACGATCTCGCGGCTTGACCGGCGGCACGGCGCGCGGCACCCGATGACGCTGCGCGCCCGGCTGCTGCTGGCCCGCTCACACGCACAACTGCGTAAGTACGACACGGCGAAGGAGCTGAGTGAGCAGGCCTATACGGGGTTGCTGGCCACGCTTGGCCCCTGTCACCCCGACACCCTCCACGCCCAGTACGACCTTGGCGTGGCGTTGGTACTCACCGGATCACATCGCTCGGGCCTTGGCATGCTGTCGGCCGTGCGTCGTACCGCGCCGTCGGCCATGGGCCGCAAGAACGACCTGTACGCACAGAGCGTGGCGGCGACGGCCCTGGGCGTCCTGCCGGGTGCCGTGTGGCGGTTGGTCGACCGCCTGACCAATGACCGACCCCATACCGACGAAACCCCATAAACACCGCGTGGCAGGGTAGACCCCTGGCAGCGGGGGACCGTCGGCTCTGCCAGATCGTTTCTCCTGCTGCGAAATGCGCGTTCTTGATGACCGCGTTCTTGATGATGTCGATGACATGGATGGGTGGGGACATGGATCCGGTGTCGGTGGGATTACTGGTCGCGCTTGCTGGCGGGGCCGGAGGCGAGCTCGGACGAAACGCGTGGGCGGCGTTCTCCGCACTGGTGCGACGCCCCTTCCGCCGTGATGGCGGCGGCGAAGACGGCCCGGCAACCGGTTCGGGCGAGGCGGAACTGGCACGGCTCGCCCAGAACCCCGCCGACCAGGGCACCGCGCAGGCACTCAGCACGACGCTGGCGGTACGGGCCGCTCTGGACGCGGAGTTCCGCACCGTACTTGCAGTCTGGCAGGACCAGGCGCAGCGGATCCCCCTCGACGACCGTGCGGTGCACAACACCATCAGCGGCGGTGTCCAGCACGGTCCGGTACTGCAGGGGCGGGATTTCTCCGACCTCACCTTCACCACGGCCGCTCCGGGGTCAGACAGGCCGGGCGGCTCTGACCGCGGCGGGCAGGGTGGTACGGCGGGCTGAATCCGTCAGAGGCCGTCAGTGAGCTGCTGCATCTGGTCCACGATGCGATTCCACAGCTCCTCGAAGAGCTGCTCCTTCGAAAGGGACCTGGTGCTCGGAACGCTCCCGAACACCGACAGGTCGTGCAATTCCAGCCGGGGCGTTCCGGTGGCGCGGTCGAACACCGGTGTGGCGGTGCCGTTGCTCCTGTTACGGCCGTCCTGCAGACGGTGCCCGACGACGAAGTTGAGCACGTCGTCCCGTCCCATGCCGCCAACGTGGATGTCGATCCCGTACAGGGTCCGGCCGCGCCGCTCGACGCGTACCTGAAGTTCCGAGTCGGAGTTGCGGACCGTGCAGACGAGGCCGGACTCGGACATCCGCGGGGCGGCCCTCTTGAACTGCTCGGTGAGATAACGGAACGAGGACTCCAGCTCCGCGTATCTGCTGAAGCTCTCGGGCGTCGTCCTGGGAGTCCGCAGAACCTGCGCCGTGCTCTCGCTCCGCGTCGGTGTTCCTGCCAGGGGCGCGGAGCCGGAGTCGGGGATTCGCCGGCGGAACGCGCGGGCCAGTTCCTGCGGTGTGTAGTCCTCTGCCCGGAGAAAAGCGACGGCGGGGCTGAGGAGCTCCGCGGGGACGGTCACATCCCCGACCAGCACGGGGAGGATGTACTCGTCCGGGTTGTCCAGGGCGGGCACCAGCATGGCCCTGTACTCGTCCATCGGATAGGGCGTCGACAGGTATGCGTGCGACAGGAAGGGCGCGACGTAACGTGCCCTCTTGCCACCGTAGATACTCCGGAATCCCATGATGAGGTTGCGGCCCCAGAACTCGACGCTGAGATCACGGTCGTAAAGCACGGACAGGCCGTACTCCTTGCAAGCCTCGACGACTTGTTCGACGTACGGCCGCTGTTCGCCGGCGAACGAGACGGCGAGATCGTGGACCTGGATCGGCTCTCCCATGAGGGGAGCTTAAGGCGCGCACGCGACGGACGTGTGGTGTGTGTCCAGGACGGGGAGGAACACTCCGCCGGGCGCCCTGTGCCGGCCCGGCGTCCGCCGTCCGAGCCAGATCGGTGAGAGGTGAGCGAGGTTGACAGGTATGCCTCCCGACCGTCCGGCGCCGCCCGTTCCCAGGGCGGGGACCGCATGACGGAGCCACCTGTGTCCCGCACCGACAACAGCATCAGCGGGGGGAAGTACTACGGCCCGGTGGTCCAGGCCGGCAGCGTCACCATGAACCTCCCGCCGACTCCCGCGCCGCCCCTCGGGATTCTTCCCATGCCCTCCTCCGTCTTCGTGGGCCGCGACTACGAGGTGCAGGGCTTATTGGACGTGCTTGCCCCGGACGGCGGGAACGGGCCGCGCTCCCGCGTCGGGCTGGTGACCGGTCCCGCGGGGATCGGCAAGAGCGAACTGTTCCTGCAGGCCGCTCATCGTGCCGTAGACCGCGGCTGGTTCCCCGGCGGGGTGCTCTCGATCGACCTCGACGGGTACGCGTTGGGCCTGCCACCGCTCAAGCCCGCGGACGCCCTCAGGCGACTGCTGCAACGGCTCGGACTGCCGCCGGACGCGATCCCTGAGCATGCGGAGGACCGGGCCGCGGTTTACCGCGAGTGCCTCAGGGACCGCTCGGTGCTCGTGCTCCTCGACAACAGCCGGGACAGCGCGCAGGTTCAGGCATTGTTGCCGCCGCACGGATGTGCGGCTCTGATCTCCAGTCGCAACCTGCTGCCCGCGCTGGACGACGCACGGCGGTTCTCGCTCTCCGACCTGTCGCCCGACGAGTCCTGTGAACTGTTCCTCGCGGCGGCCGACCCCCACACCGAGACGGACGCCGAAGGAGCCGCCGCCCGCTCTTACGCGCAACGGATCGCCGCCAGTTGCGTCGGACTTCCCCTCGCCCTTCGCGTCGCGGCCGCACAGGTACGGGGGGAAACGACCGACCACCTCGCCGAACTTGCGACATTGCTGGACGACAAACGGAAAAGACTAGTGGAACTGGACGACGGCGACCGCGCCGTGGCCGCCTCGATCGGGGCCTCCTACGACACCCTCGACGAGGGTGAACGACTGCTGTTCGCCCTGTGCGGTCTGCATCCCGGCCCCCGCGTGGGCGTCCATGCCGTCGCAGCCCTGGCCGGCCTGCCGGTGCGCGACGTCCGGCGCCGGATGCAGAGACTGCGGAACATCAACCTGGTCGAGACGGACGGCGTCGGCCACTACAAGTTGCACGATCTGCTCCACGTCTACGCCTGGGAACGGGCACACGAGGACGTGCCCGAGGCCGGTACCCGGGCCGCCATGGACAGGCTGATCGACTGCTACCTGTACACCGCCGACCGCGCGGACTCGGCCGTGGCACCAGGGCGCTACCGTCTGCCCCACACCGTGGCCCACCCGCCGCACAGCATCCCCGACGTCGGGGAACGAGCCGCCGCACTCGCCTGGTTCGCCGAGGAGATGCCCCAACTGTCCGCCCTCCTCAGAGTGGCGGTCACCACCTCGGATCCCTCGCGGTGCTGGATCCTGGCCGACGCGATGCGCGGCTTCTTCTTCCACACCAAGGCCTGGGACAGCTGGCTGGAGACGCTTCAGGTCGCGCTCGACGCGGCCACCGACGCCGGTGAAGTCCGCGTACAGAGCGTCCTGCACAACAGCATGGGAGTCGCGCTCATCGAGCAGGACCGCTCCCAGGACGCGGCACGCCACTACGAGGCGGCGAGGGCCGGATTCGAGGCGGTGGGCGACGCGCACGGGGTGGCGACCGCGGTAGAGAACCGCGCCTGGGTGCACCAGTACGCCGGAGACCACGTGGCGGCCCTGGCCGATCACCAGCAGGCGCTCGACGTTTACGGCGCCCTCGGCGCCCGGCGCAACACGGCGATCGTCCAACGGGGCATGGCGCTGGCCGAGACCGAACTCGGGCGGTACAAGGACGCCACGGCGCATCTGACGCAGGCACTGGACATCTTCGTGGAACTCGGGCTCGACCTCGATTCTGCCATGGCTCTGAACGGTCTGGGCGAGGCGTATGCCAGCGCCGGCCGGGCGGAACCGGCCCGGCGCCATTTCCTGCGGGCCCTGCGGCGGAGCCGGGCTTGCGGCAGTATCTTCGAGGAGGCCCGGGCCCGCGAAGGGCTCGCGGCCCTGCTGGCCGCCACCGATCCCCGGCGCGCCGCGCACCATGGGAAGCGTGCGCTGGCGCACTACCAGACCCTGCGCTCCCCGAAGGCCGAGCAGGTGCGCTCCCGGCTGACCGCACTGGGGGTGCCGACGCCCGAGGCGGACACCGCGCGGAGCTGAGACGGGGGCCGACCGGTCAGTCAGTCGGCCGGGTGGCGGTACGCCACGATCCTCTCGGCGACCGCGGGCGAACACCCGCGCCGCAAGAGGGTGTCGAGGTGTGGGGACGCGGCCCGGCGCACGTCATGGCTCATGACCAACTCCACGGTGACGAGCTGGTTGTCCGGTATCCACGCGGCGCATTCGTCGATTACCTGTCCAAGGTCGAGAACACCTGCCTCGACCAGGTGACCGAGCGCTTCGCGCGCCCACACCGTCGCGTCCTTGTGCAGATTCACATCGACCTGGCGCAGGGTACGGAACAGCCATCCGGCCGCCCGGAGCCGGAGCCGGTGGCCTTGCAGCACGCACAACGTCTTGAGCAGGGCGACCAGTTGGCGGACGACCGGAGTCTCCGCAGGCGCGGTGTACCGAGTCGCCCGCTCCAGGAGACCGATGATTGCGTCCTCGGCCGTCACGACCGAGGCGGCCTCGTCGTAGCAGAAGTTGTTCGCCAGCTGCAGCAGCAGCCGGAGCTCCTCGGTGTCCCTGATCCCCCCGGCAGCCCGTCGGGCGGCTTCGTGCAACCAGGTGAGCACCACATCGGCTGCCTGTCGCCGGTGTGTGCGGACGAGGGGAACGACGATGCCCAGGGCTCGGCGCCGGATCAGCGGATCACGGCAGGAGGCCAGCGGGGTCAGCAACTCCGCGTAGAGCCATGCCCTGCTTCTGTCCGCGGCACCTTCCAACTGATGCAGCGCCTGGTCAGAGGCATTGCGCGAGTTTCCCGTGACGAGCTCGACGAGGCGCTCGCGCGCGTACGGTTCGCTCTCGGCGACCAGACCGTACAAGCGGGCCTCGATCGCGGGAGACAACGGCAGCGAGGGACCACCAGCGTTCGTCCGGGTGACGCTGAGGATCGTCAGGACGATGTCCTTGGCGATCCCGTCACCGTCCCGCGCCAGATTGGCGATCGTCCTCTCCTGCTCGCTCGCCGACAGCTCGGTCAGCTTGCCGAGGGCCCTGGACAGCAGCCCGGGATCGTCGTGCACCAGCCGGAGATACGCGTCCACGGCTGTTCTGGACCAGTCGGTGATCTGTTCCTCCAACCACTCGGCCAGGGGAATCCGGATCGGCCGCGGTGCCTCGGCGAACGCGGTCAGTACTCCGCAGACCTGCCGGATTCCCGCTGAGCGCACCGGTATCGAGGCCGCCTGCAACGCCTCGGCCACCCATGCGGCACCGCCGATACGCGCGGCCTGCTGAAGGCACAGCAGCATGTGGTGGGCCGCGCCATTGTCGTCCGTGGTGAGAAAGGCGTCGGTCAGCAGGGCCGCGATGGTCGGTTTCTCGTTGGCGGCCCGGGCCAGGGCCGTGTATCTCACAGACGTGTTCTGTTTGCGGCCTGTGGTCAGGAAGACCAGCGGATCGTCGAGGTTTGGTAGGCCGGTCGTCGCGCCGTGCGCCCACGGGACGACTTGCAGCACCAGTTCCTCGTCCACCGGACGCAGCTCCCGGTAGGAGCCGCGGGCCAGCATCGAGACGAGCATGAGTACCCGCTCGTCGTGGGGCGTGCCCGGAACGAGGAAGGCGCGGGCCAGTTCACGTACTGCGGGCGCTCCGAACTCCTGCGGCCGAAGCATGTCCCGTGCCGCGCTCAGCGCGTCCGGGGGCAGCGCGCGGCCGCGATCGACGAACGGGGCCAGGAGGTACTTCACCACGTCGCCGACGAGCATGTACTCCAGGGCCGAGGACGGATCGGACATCCGGCTCCGCAGTCCCTCCAGGAGGGTGACGAGCCAGGGCCCGGTCTGCTCGCCGCCGCGCACCACCAGTCGGGCCGCCGACCGCCCGACGGCGCACACCTGGCCCGGGGGGACTTCCTGGAGGAGACGAGAGGCGGTCCGCACCGCCTCCTCCAGCCCGCTGTCCGGCACCGACGGCAGTGCCGCGATCAACTGCTTGCCGAAGACCTCGCCGGCCTGGCGTACGTGCTCGGCCAGGGCCAGGAGCAATCCCTTGCGATGTTCCTCGACAGCGCCGAAGACGACGGAGCGAAAGGCGACGATCTGGTCCAGGTCCAGTCGGCCGAGGAGGTCCTCGGCCTCCTCGGCATCGGCCATCGCCACCAGGTGTCGGACCATCTGCCAGGCGAACCAGCGTTCGTGCGGATGATCACGCAGTTCCTCCAGCAGCGCGTCGCGTTCGGTGCGGGACTGGTGCAGGTGCATCGCGATGAAGTACTCGGTCAGGGCCTGGTGGCGGAAACCGACCTGCTCACCGGCGAGGCTCTCGCGCTGCACCAGGACCGTCTCGCTGAGCAGGTCCTGGTACGCCGGTAATCCGATGCCGTCCAGCGGCAGCGAGTTCTCCGGGGTCCACAGCGACAGAGTGTCCCGCGAGGCCGCCCACAGCAGGCGCGAGAGGGCGGAGACCAGCCGCTGCTTGGCGAAGGACTCCTCGGTGGTGCGTGGATAGCGACGGCTGGCGGTGACCTTCTCCCGGAAGTACCGGCGCATGAGGCGGGTGGCACTGAGATCCGGCGGGAAGCTGTCGGCTCCGGCGAAGAGTTCGCAGAACATGAACAGGTGCAGGGGGTTGGCGATCAGTTCCCTCAGGGCACTCTGGTCCGGGTCGTCGTACGCCGTGACGATCCGCCCCACGAAGTCCCGCCTCGTGTCCTGGAGGCCGTGGGATTCGAGGTAGCCCTGGACGACGAGGACGACTTCCTTCCTGGTGAGCGGCGGTACGCTCATGTCCTCCGCGCGTGACGCCGCCAGGCGGGCGTACCCCGGCGCCAGCCAGGTGTCGAAGTCGTGCTGTCGGCAGGTGAGGACGACCAGGACGCCCTGGGCGTGGAGGGTGTGGAGCAACCCCAGGACCGAGGGGGCCGTCTCGGCGTTGAGCAGGTAGTCCACGGTGTCCAGGACCAGCACGACCTGGCGGTCCTCGTGACCGGTGCACGCCGCGGCGACCGCGGTCAGTGACACGGGCTCGGTCGAGGCGGGGGCGAGCACCGCACCGAGGGCCCGGTCGAGTTCGGCCTGGCTGTGGGCGGCGGCCACCGCGTACTCGCAGTTGACCAGCAGGGCGGTGACGTCCTGGTCCTCGTCGAGGGCCTGGAAGATCTGGGCGCTCAGCACCGACTTGCCGATCCCCGCCTCCCCCAGCAGAGGGACCGGAAGAACGTGGGAGGAGGCGATACGGCGCTGGATGCGCGGCAGGTGACGGCCCTCCAGGGTGGCCCGGGGAACGATCGCTGTCGCGGCCTTGCGCCTGGCGTCCGCACACATCCGTCGGGAGGCGTCGAGTGCGGCCTGCGGTACCGCGTGCTGCCCCTTCGGTACGGCGGGCGGGTACGGCGGCAGGTCAGGTCGGGGCCCCAACGCGGGGCGTACGTAGGGAGGTTGGTTTGTCAACCTCCGCAGGAGGTCTTCCGCGCCCGTGGTATCGAAGTCGGTGACGAGGTAGTGATCGCTGCCAGTGGGCTGGAGAAACAGCGGAATGTCGCTGGTCGAGCCCCCGGGAAGCACCACCGGGAGAATTTTGTCCGTCCAGACTCCGACGCCGACGTTGAGCAGTTCGCGCAGCACGCGCATCTCGGACTGCAGCCCTCGGCGTTCATGTGACTCGACCTCGCCGTTGCCGACCCGTCTGCACTCGGGTGACGCCACCACGATGACGAAATCGGCCTTCGGAATCGCACGGATGGCCCACAAGGGCCAGTCACGTCGCTTGTCCAGATTCCATACGTCCGCCTCCACGTCGATGCTGTTCGCGACGAGGAACTCGCAGAACGCGCGGACGTTCTCCTTGTGCTCCGGCGAGTCATGGGCGTACGAAACGAAGACCTGTGGCGCTCGGGCGGACGCGGGCCCGTCCGAGGACGTCGGCGCGGGCTGCCCGCGGCGAGCGGCCTGCGGCTCGGCCGTACCCGCGCCGTTCTCCGGTCCGAGCAGCAGGGCCGCTGGCAGGTGCGGGTCCGAGAGCAGCAGGCGGAATCCGCGCCCGGTGTCGCGGGCGCGGACGCGGAAACCGTCCGGTCCCACGACCGCGAGGCGGGCCCGCAGCAGACGTTCGACCACATCGGCGAACTCCATGAGGCTCAGCTCCGCACGGACGTCTGCGGGCAGCGTGCCGTAGAGCTCGTCCAGCCGGTGGGCGTCGCCGTCGGCGACCGGGCTGAGCCGCGCGTGGATTACGGCGTCGGACGGCCGGAGTTCGACCCTCCTGATCTCGAACACCAGCGGCGCCACCATGTCGGCCACGGCGACGGGGACCGCGTCGGCGCCCAGCAACTGGAACACGCTCGTGGCTACCACTCCCACGAGTACGGATTTCGCGATCGCCACGGGCAGATCGATGCGCCACGTGTTGGTGCGCATCTCGAACGCCGACACGTCGACGCCGTGCTCGCGTACCAGGGAGCGGACGGTGACCGACACCTCCCCCGGCTCCATGTCGGGCAGGGCCGCCAACCGCTCCAGCACGGCCGCGTCAAGGATTAGCCGGTCCTCCGTGACTTCGGGGAACAGCGAATCGAAACCCGCCGGCCATCGCAGGCTGTCCGTGTCCGTCACGACACCGCATCCTGGTCGAGGACGTGCCAGGCGCCGACGACATGGTTGAGCACCAGGTTGAAGGCCGTGGCGTCGTCCCGGAGGAGGGTTCCGTCCACCTCGACGTGTCCGCCGCGGTCGCCCCTCACGCCGTGCCGCCGGCGCAACTGCTCCGTGAGCATGGACATCCCGACCTTCCCGCCGATACAGATGAACCGGAACGTCGGCTGCCGGTCAAGGGTGAACGCCGCCATCAACAGGTCTCCGGACGCGAGCCCCTCCAGCGGTACCAGACCCATCCGGACGTGCGTACCCTGCCCGCACCAGTCGTCCACATGCCATGCGACCGGCAGGTCCATGAGGACGAAGACCGGCTCCACACGCCCCAGCACGTCGACCGCCGACGGGTCCGTCAGTGTCAGGTGCGAGGTCAGCACCAGCAACGGCGTCTTGCCCAGGAGGGTCTGACACTTCCGTGGAGTGGTCGTCGACGGCAGCAGTCCCAGACGCACGACCTGTCGGCCGTCCGCCGTCCGCGCCACGGCCAGCAGCGCGACGATCAATTCCGGCAACTCCGCTCCTTCGGGGAAGGAGAACTGCTTCCGCGCGACCTCGCGGCTCAGCCAGACGCCGCAGACATGCCTGTGATCGTCCGAGTCACCCACCGTGAAGGCGTCGAGGAGTCCGGGAGTGTGCGTGCTGTCCACCATCTCGACGGGCAGCCGGTCCCGCAGCACGATCTTCTGCCGGTCGTACTCCAGCCCGTCATCGAGTACGGGCCGCCGTTCCGTGACCACGTTCAGGCGTTCCGACAGCTCACCGTCGACCTCTGCCACCGCAGCCTTCAGCGCATGGGCGACGCGGGCCTGGTCCTCCCAGGCCACCGAGGGCATTCCGGCGCCGACGAGGACCTCGCTGACGTACTCGTAGCACCTGCGGAGTACGACCTCCTCCTCGAACCGGCGCAGGCTCTCCAACTCCTCGTCGTCGGGAACGTCCCGGCGATCGGCGTCTCCGCGACGGACACCGCGATCGGGGTGAGCGGAGGCCAGCTCCGACAGGACAGCGCCCCAGCCGTCCGGTCCGCCGGCCGCCTCGAACGCCTTCAGCCGCCGGTCGGGCCGGGCGGCTTCGGTGAGATCGGTCCTCCTCATGGGCGAACCCCGTCTCCAAGATGTCGAAGACGTGCACCGGCGCCATCGAGCAACGCAACACGGAGGCCGCTGCGGTCTCCCGGAAATGCCATGCGATCACACCGGTGCCAGCCAGGCCGAGACCTCGCTCCAGGTATCCCAGGTAGGTAGCGTTGCCGTCGAGCATGGAACGGGTCTGCCGGACGCCTGCCAGCGACGCCGACAAGGTGGTGGCGAACACCTCGTGCGTCTGACGCGAACCCCCCACCATCACATC
This sequence comes from Streptomyces sp. NPDC093109, assembly GCF_040701725.1. Lineage (NCBI taxonomy): Bacteria > Bacillati > Actinomycetota > Actinomycetes > Kitasatosporales > Streptomycetaceae > Streptomyces > Streptomyces sp. NPDC093109. The sequence continues at coordinate 31,198 of NZ_JBFBEZ010000007.1, read as the reverse complement.
GAACAACTCCGGAAGCACCAGTGGCCTGAATCCGCGTTTGGACAGCAGCAGCGCCATCGCCGAAATGAGCCCGTACCCGGTGGACGCCTGGAGTTCGTGATGCAGCCCCTCGTGTGTCTCCACCATGAGCTGTTCATCGCCGTCACGGAGGTTGTCCAGTGCCAGCAACCACGCACCGGCACCGTCGTAGCCACCCAGGAGCCCGCTCCGCAGCGTCGCGGCCAACCCGTCTCTCGCGCAGGGGAAAGCCACGGAATTCAGCACGACGTTCGCCCCCCTCGGCCGGCCACGGCGATGCCCCGAGCTTACTGATCTGATTCGGTGACGGGTGAGCGGTTGGGGTAGATGCGGTCAACCACCTGGTCTCGGCTGTATGTCAGTGCCGGGCCGCACCTTCTGGCGACAAGCTCTCGCAGCGGCCGCGCGGCACCGCTTCCCAAGCGTGTGGTCTCGTTGGAGCGGCTCTGATCAGGACTGTGGGAAATGATCATCTAGGTTGCGGGAAACGATCTCCAAGAACCCCGGCATCCTGCCTGACCAGAACATTCCGTCGGTTCCCCACAACTCTGTCCACGCATGGAATCTCCACCCCTCGTCCCTGTTCCACCGGCACATTCAAAATCCGCCGCACCACGATTGCTGTCCGCTGTCGCGACGGCTGGTCCGTCGCGGTTGCCTGGCTGGACGCGTTGCGCGGTATCGCCGCGCTCGTCGTGGTGTTCGACCACTCGGCATACACCTTCATGCCGGACTTCCGGCGGGAACTGATGCCGCAGTTCAACACCAGCCGCTACGGCATCATGGTGTTCTTCCTGGTGAGCGGCTACATCATCCCCGCGTCGCTGGAGCGCCGGGGCTGCGTCCAGACGTTCTGGATCGGACGGATCTTCCGTCTGTACCCACTGTGGGCGGCTGTCGTCACGATGTTCCTCGCCGCCACCCTTCTCGGTGTTGCGGAGTTACGTGACTTCGGTCAGCAGAGCGCGGCCACCGTGGCTGTCGCCCACGCCACCATGCTCCAGGAGTTGCTGGGGACACCCAATCTCCTGCTCATCCTGTGGACGCTCTCCTATGAGATGTCCTTCTACCTGCTGTGCGTTGCCCTCTTCACGGTCCGCCTCCACCAGCGGTCAGCGGCGGTCGCGGTCATCCTGGCCGTGCTCGCCGTCGTGAGCGTGATGGCAGGGGTAGTGCTGCCTGCGTCTGCTCTGTCCGGCCTGGTCGGCACCGGTCCGCTGATCGCGGTTGCCTCGATCGTCATGGTGGTCGCGATCTGCTGCGCGAGCGCCAGGTCGCCCGTACTCCGGGGGTTCGGGGGTGTGCTGGGCGGGGTGCTGGCGCTCGCCCTGGTGCCGCTCAACGGCACGGTTCCGTTGTGGGAGGGCATGGTGATCCTCGCCGTGGTGTTCCTCGGCACGGCCGTCTACCGTGCCGAGAACGGTCAGAACACCTGGCGCTGTGCGGCCGGCACTGCCGGCGTGGTGGTCGCCTGTGCCGTGGGGAGTGCGTACCGGTACGGAGACGGTGACCACTTCACACGGCGCGGCTGGATCGTCGCGTTCCTGCTGGCTGTGCTCACCTTCGGCGCCGGACTGGCGTGGCGCCGGCGTCGCGTACCGCGGATGCTGACCGGATGGGGAACGATCAGCTACTCGGTCTACCTGGTGCATCCCGTACTGCTGGGGGTGATCGACAGCACGATCGGCCGACGGCGGCACGACAACCTCGCACTCGAAGTGGCCCTCTTCGCCGTCCTGCTGCCCCTGAGCATGCTGACCTACCGATACATTGAAGCGCCGGGCCAGACCTGGGGCCGCAGGTTGGCACGCCGTGTGCAGCCACCGTGAGGAGCCGCCGTCCTCCAGCGTGTGTAGCCGAAGGCCGGGCCGGTGCGTGCCGTGCGTCCCAGGTGTCGCGGGCTCGGCGATCGACTCTCCCCAATGCCCGGCCGAGGTGGTGGGCGCAGCAATGGTCACGGCAGAGCTCTGACGGATCGCGCGCGTCTACTCTCACCTGTATGGCGATCGATTGGATAGCGGAAGGCCAGCAATTGGCCAGGGGAAGGCGTTCTGACGAGTTCGGCTGTCCACCCGTGAGGCAGGTCGTCTCCCCGCCGCCGCTGTCCGAAACGGAGATCCGCGAAGCGGAGGCGGAACTGCGCATCACGTTCCCGGACCAGTACCGAGAGTACTTGCTCCGGCGCAGCGCCGGCGGCACGGTGAAGTGCCTGCGCCGATCGTCGGCATGCTGGGGGTGGCACGGGGACTCAAGCACCAATTACGGGCTGCTCACGACTGACTTTCCGCACCCTGACTCCTACCGTGCCTACGAGGATGAGCTGGACGCGCGCGAGCCGCTGGCGCAGGCATTCCCGGACCACAGCGCCTACCGAGCGGCATGGCAGCAGTGGGACGCCGAGTACGAGGTGTTCCAGGAGCGCAAGACGTCCGGCGCTGTATTCATCCAGGACAACGGCTGTGGCTTCTCGACCCTGCTCGTTGTCACCGGACCGTACCGGGGCTCACTGTGGTTCGACGGCCGAGCCACCTGTGACCGGATACTTCCTCTGAACCTCGGCGGTCGCCCCGTGTTGTTCACGGACTGGCTCGCTCGAAGTTCCATGGATCTGGTCGGCTGGTGAACAAGGCGGGTCCGACACCGGGCGGAGCCGGTCCGGCAGTTCAGTCGTAACATCCTGAACTCAACCACCGAAGAGCGCCTCGGACCGGTATGCGCGGGTTGGGCTGTCGTGATTGCGGGCTCATGGTCGACGGGCGCGATGGACGTTCCCCTCTGTCAGCAGGAACGCCGCGACTACCTCTGCGAACGTCTCCGGCGCTGCTTGGTGGATAGGTGCCCGACCGGAATTGTGATCATGCGCCCGCCGGGAATACGACGGGCCAATTCGGCGACGCCGTCCTGAGGAACATGGCTGCGTGGGCCGCCAGCCACCACGAGGGTCTCGGCGGTGATCTGGCTGAGCCGCTCCAGCCACCGGGGATCCGGCTGGTCGATCCGCTGCCTGACGGCCAGCACCATCTCCCAGTCGAAGGCCAGATCGCCGTCCGGCCGGTTCGGGGTACTCGGCGCCCTGGGGCGGGGGACCGGTACGTCCTCCAGGACGAGTCGGCGCACCCGCTGCGGATGGTCTTGTGCGAGCAGGTAGGCGACGATCCCGCCCATGGAATGCCCGATCAGGTCCACGTGGTCCAGTCCCAGTGCGTCCAAGAACTGCAGCACATCGGCCTTCATGAGTTCGAGCGAGTAGTCCCCCGGCCAAGTCGCTTCGGCCGTGCCCTCGCAGGTCGAGGGCGTACACCCGTCGGCCGCGTCCAAGGGCGGCTATCACCGGCTCCCAGTCAGTGGCATTCTCGCCCAGGGCGTGGACCAAGACGAGCGGTGGAGCGTCCCGTGGCCCCGACACCTGATAGGCCAGGTGGATTTCTCCCACGTCGACCGAGCGGTGATCAACCATGTCCGGAGGATAGGCGGTAAGAGCCTGCTGGCGGGCTGGCGTTCACCAGGGCCGAACCACCACTGCAATCACGGGCCCGATCTTCCATAGCCGACCACGTCGTTACGCTGATCAGTTGCCGGCGCGGGGTGTCGGAGGTTCCGGTGCGCGTTCGCGATGTGCTCATCGATGTGTGGAGCTGGCTCAACTACAAGCCGGTGATGACGAACCCGCGCAGACCGGGCGGCGCTCTTGCCGAGCTGGCGCCGTCTTGGGTGCCGGACGAGGATCTGCGGCGTCTGACCGCGTACAAGGTCCTTGCCGCCTACGACCAGGGTCAGGTCGGCCAGCTGGCAGCCGCCACGACCGGCGACGACGAAGCGCTGGACCGGCGCGAGCTGGGTGACGCGCGCCGAAGCTGATCGACACCGTACTCGGCTACCTGCTCGGTGCGGAGCAGACGATCACGGTGCCCGCCGGGAACATCGTGACCGCGCCGGTGCCGTGGTCGGACGATCCGGCGTTACGTGCGATGTACTTCTTCACTGAGGTGGGCGCGGCCGGCGCATGGCGGATCCCCCACGTCCATGTCCTCGGAACGGGGCAGTACCTCGTCATGCCTCCGGCGTACCGGCAACGACCCCCGGGGCCGTACTGGTTGATCTCACCGTCCGTGCCGCCACGGCTGACGGCGTCCGGACTGTTGTGCGACGCCGTCGCTCCGCTTCGGGGTGCGGCGTGCTGATTCCCGAGGGCGAGGTCCGGTACCACCCGGCCGGCTTCGACGCCGAGCTGGGACCCGTACTGGATGACGTACGGGCCGGACGGTGGCGGTCGATGCGCGAACTGCTGGGGGACAACCCCAGCTGGGCGTCGCGGACCGCGCGGAGTCAGGTGCTGGCGGCGGCTGCCGCTCAGGGGGACACCGTCGAGGCGTGGTGTCAGGAGGAGCCACACCACAACGCGGTGATGATGCGGGCCAGGGTCGCGGTACAGCGCGCGCTCAACGCTCACCGCGCCGGCCGGCGGGATGACACTGCCGGCCTGGAGGATCGCGCACGGATGGCATGCGCGGCGGCGGTACGCCGCTGGCCCGCCGATCCGGTGCCGTGGGTGTCCCTGCTGGCGCTGGCGCAGGTGGACACGGGGGAGCGCCACCGGAGGCCGGAGCACCGGGCGAAGCCCTGGGAGCAGCTGCTGCCGTACGGTCCCTGGGGGCTGCTTCACGAGGTGCGACGACGGGATCCGCTGAACCGGGAAGCGTGGCACCGGATGCTCCAGGCGCTACAGGCGTACGGAGAGCACACCTCGGACTTTGTTCGGTGGGTGTCCTCCTGGGCTCCGGAGGGATCGGCGCTCGCGGTGCTGCCGCTGTACGTCTACGCGGACCTCTTCCGGTCGCGGCAGGCGCGCGGTGAAATCACCACCCTGTACTGGACCAGCGACCCGGTCCCCTACTACACGCGCTCGGCGCTTGACAGGTGGTTCGCGCACGCGGATCCGGGGTCGTGGTCGGCGCTCGATCTGAACTACCTCGCACAGGCCCTGTGTTCGGGCGGGTTCGCCGAGGGCGCCGAGGTGTTCTCGGCGATCGGTGACCGCCCAACTCCCGCCCCGTGGAAGTACGTGGCGCCCGTGCCGGAGCGGTGGGAGGAGTCGTTCCTGATCGCGCGCGGCCATTACCTGCCGCATGTGGTGGACAGGCCGACGCACGCGCGCCCGCGCCGTTGACCGGCTACCGGAGCACCTGCCGAGCCATTTCCGAGCAGACGTGACGTTCCAATCCGATGTGCCACCCGCTTTGAACTTTCTGTTCTTTTCTTCTGGAGGTACGTCCGTTGTCCCCCGTAAGATCCCCCAACAACTCCTTGCTGTCTGATGACGAGGCGACGCTGCGACGGCTCGGCTACCAGCCCGAACTGGCGCGCCGAATGGGGCCGTTCGGTAACTTCGCGCTCAGCTTCTCCATCATCTCCGTCCTGTCCGGGTGCATGACTCTCTTCGGCTTCGGGCTGACCACCGGCGGTCCGGCCGTCATGTTGTGGGGCTGGGTCTTCGTGGGCCTGATGGTGCTGGTCGTCGGCGCCGCGCTCGCCGAGGTCACCTCCGCCTACCCCGTCTCCGGGGCCCTGTACTTCATGGCCAGCAAGCTCGGCGGACCCCGCTGGGGCTACGTCACCGGCTGGTTCAACCTCCTCGGCCTCCTGGGCGGGATGGCCGGCGGCTGCTACGGAACCGCGCTGTTCACCGGCGCCCTGCTCAACCTCCAGTGGGGCGTCACGCCCACACCGGGGAGAACCCTGGGCATCTTCGCGGTCATCCTGCTGCTGCTCGCCACACTGAATCTCTTCGGTGTGCGGGTGGTCAGTGTGCTGAACTCGATCAGTGTGTGGTGGCATCTCGCGGGTGTCGCGGTGATCGTCGGGGCCCTCGTCCTGGTGCCCACCCACCATCAGTCGCCCAGCTTCGTCTTCACCGAGTTCGTGAACGGCACCGGCTGGAACAGCCCCCTCTATGTGGGCCTGCTGGGGCTGCTCCTGGCCCAGTACACCTTCAGCGGATACGACGCCTCGGCACACCTCTCGGAGGAGACGACACAAGCCCAGGTCAGCGCCGCCCGCGGGATCGTCCGCAGCATCTTCTGGTCGTGGATCGTCGGGTTCATCCTGCTCGCGGGGATGCTGTTCGCGATCCAGGACTACGCCGGCACTGTGGGCAGCGCGACCGGTGTCCCGCCCGCGCAGATCTTCCTCGACGCCCTGGGGCCCACAGCGGCCAAGCTCCTGCTCCTGGTCGTGATCACGGCCCAGCTCTTCTGCGCGAACGCCGGGCTCGCCTCGGCGTCACGGATGATCTTCGCGTTCTCCCGGGACGGCGCCCTGCCCTTCTCCCGCACCTGGCGACGCCTGAGCGTGCGGACGAAGACTCCGGTCCCGGCGGTCTGGCTCGCTGTCGCCGTTCCCTTCGTCCTCGCCCTGCCCTCGCTGTACTCGACGACCGCCTACTCCGCGATCACCTCGATCAACGTCATCGGGATCACCCCCGCGTACGCCATCCCGGTCTATCTGAAGCTGCGGGCCGGGAACCGCTTCGAACCCGGCCCGTGGAGCCTCGGCCGCTGGAGCAGACCGGTCGGGTGGACGGCGGTGGTGTGGGTCGGGTGCGTCACCGTGCTGTTCTGCCTGCCGCAGGTCAGCCCCGTCACCGTCGACAGTTTCAACTACGCCCCGCTGGCCCTGCTCGCGGTCCTTGTCCTGGCCGCCGTCCTGTGGGCCGTACGAGGACACCGCCACTACGGCATACCCGCCCACGGCGCCTACGGCACGGCGACCGAGCGCGCGCAGATGGCGCAGGACGTCGTATGACCCGCATCTCCCCCCATGCCGCCACCCCGCCGGCCATCGGTGTCGTACAGCGGGCCACCGGGTTCGACCAGTTGCGCCTTCTCGTGGAGCGCGGCTCCGTCACCGCCGTGCTGCTGGCCGTACCCGACATGCAGGGGCGGCTGAAGGGCAAACGGTACGACGCCCGCCACTTCCTCGACCGCGTCGTCCCCGGCGGGGGCGCCGAGATGTGCGCTTACGTCTTCGCCACCGACATCGACATGCGCCCGGTGGACGGCTACGCCCTGACCTCCTGGGACAGCGGATACGGAGACGTGAGCCTGCGCCCCGCCCCGCATACCGTCCACCTGCTGCCCTGGATGCCGCGCACCGCCCTCGTCTACGCCGACGCCTACTCGCACGACGGACAGCCCGTCGACGTATCCCCGCGCCAGGTCCTGCGCCGGCAACTCGACCAGCTCTCCGCTCGCGGCATCACCGCGCAGGTGGGGCTGGAGACCGAGTTCGTCCTGTACGCCGGCAGCTACGCCCACGCCCAGAAGACCGGCTACCGCGAGATCAGGCCGACGGCGACCGCCAACCTGGACTACGCGCTCGACCACCCCCTGACGATGGACGCCTTCCTGCGAGACCTCCAGAAGGGCCTCGCCGGAGCCGGGCGGCCGATCGAGGCGATCAAGACCGAGGGAGCCCCCGGACAGGTCGAGGTCACCTTCCCGTACGGCGATCCGCTCTCGGCGGCCGACACTCATCTGCTCCTCAAACACGCCGCACGCACCATCGGCGAACAGGCCGGCCTCGCGCCGACCTTCATGGCCGCGCCCGCGACCGGTGTCGGCAGCGGCTGCCACCTCCACCTCTCGCTCCGACACGGCGGCACACCGATGTTCGCGGAGAGAGAGGGCCGGATGCCCGACGCGGCGCGCCACGTCATCGCGGGACTCCTCGACGCGCTGCCGCACTTCACCCCGCTGTACGCCCCCACCGCCAACTCCTACAAGCGCTTCGTCCCCGGAACCTTCGCCCCGGCCAACTTCACCTGGGGGCGCGACAACCGCACCTGCGCCGTACGGGTCATCGGCCGTGGCGACGCCCTCCACCTGGAGATCCGCCTCCCGGGAGCCGACGCCAACCCGTACCTCGCGCTCGCCGCTGTCCTCGCCGCCGCCCAGCACGGTCTTGACCACACCCTCGGACTCGGCCCACCCACCATTGGCAACGCGTTCCAGGACACCTTGGCACCACCGGTTGCCCGAACGCTGGACGAAGCCCTCGCCGATTTCGGCATCACCTCTCTCGCCGCCGACCTGCTCACCCCCGCTGTGGCCGAGCACTACGCCCATGCCGCCTGGCAGGAGATCACCGCGCACCGCACGGCCGTCACGGATCTCGACCTCCACCGGGGGTTTGCCACGGCCTGATGCCTCGGGGCGCCGACTCCGCGCCGACTCCGCGCTGACTCCGCGCCGGGATTCAACCTTGATCACATTTTCTGGAGACTCATGTGAGTGACCACCTGGAAGTGCCCCGTGACCACGGGGTTCATGTGGGGATATCTCCGTCCGTGAACCGGGCCGCTGACCTGCGTCTGGAGCCCCGATACCGACGCTGCGCGCGTCGTTACGCTGCCATCCACACCATGGAGAGGAAGACCTCGTGACCCACCGTTCCATCGGCGGAATTGCGCCACCGTCCTTACACGACGCCTGGGAGGCGCTGGCGGACGGCTTGCACGTTCAGCGCCTCATGCTGCATCTGGCGCAGTGGAGGGAAGTCGCGGACGGTGCGCCGTCCGGCGTCCAGCTGTTCGCCGAGACGAGCGCGAGCGCGCTGGCCGCCCGTCCCGAGGCGCTGTCCGATGCGCCGGCGCGCGGTGTGGCCGTCGGCGCCGGTTTGACGGCGTGGCTCGACCTTCCGGCCCGATACGGTACGACGTCCGGGCCGAACAGCCCGTTGGCGGCTACCGGCGACAGCGTTGCCGACGACCTGCTCGACGGAGTCCGGGACGATGTGTGCCGGGCGGCGGTTGCGGCGGTGTGCGGCGCCTCCGCCTGGTGGGTGGGCGTCTTCGCGACCATCCGTCATCTGGGGGTGCACCACCTCACGCTGGAGCCCGTCACTGACGATGTCGGCCTCGATGTTCTCCGGACCGCCACCCGTACGGTTGCCCTGGGCGCCGCGACTCGCGTGCTTCAGCAGAGGCTTCGTACTGCGCCTTCCGACTCCTCCGGCCTTTCCGAGGAGAGCGTGCGTCTCGCGTACTGCCGGGCCGTCACCGGCGGCGTCGTCGCCGAGGGCGGCATGCCGCAGTTGCTCGAAGCGCTGGGCGAGCTGCGGCTGGTCGACCTGGTGGCCACCTCGATCCCGTGGCGCGGCCGTTTCACGAAGTACGCCGGGGGCACTGGCGCCGGGCAGGTGGAGTAACCGATGAACCGCTATCCCTTTATCGTTGTAGAGGGTCTGGACGGAACGGGGAAAACCACCCTGCGCAAGGGCCTGTTCCGGCTCTTCGAGGGCCTGTACGGGGTCACGCCGTTGGCCGTGCTGACCACCAACTTCCTCGACGCGTCAGCCGCTGAAGACCTGGTGGACGGCAAGTACCAGCCCAGCAGCGGCAATCGTGACCGGTATCTGGCTGCTCTGGCCGCCGACAAGCACGCGACAGCCACGCGGCTGATCGGCCCTTCGCTGCCCGGCCGGCCGGTCATCGCGGACCGGTGGCTGCTGTCGGAGCTGGCGTTCTTCGCCGTGAAGCACGGCGTACCGCCCAAGGACACCTACCCCGGGCTCACCGAGTCCCTGGAGATCGTTCCGGATCTGACGCTGGTGCTGGACATCACGGCGGAGGTGGCGATGGACCGCGCCGCGGCCCGATCCGGGGACGCCACTCGCCCGGACTGGGACGTGCTGGGGATCCAGGCCAGGGTCCGGGAGATCTACCGGACCGTCACCGAGGCGCCCGCCGCCTTCCCGGCCCTGGGCCCGGTGGTACGGATCAACGCCGCCCAGGACCGGGCGACCGTACTGCACACCGCGTGGCGCGCGCTGGACGAGCGCGGACTGATGCCCGACCGCATCCACCCGGGAGAGAAGTGACCGTCCACACCGAAGAGACCGTGGCGACCATAGCCTCACCGCTCCGTCGCGCCCTGTCCCGCGCCCGAGCCGAGCGACGGGCGCTGGCGGACCGCGCCGAAGCGGCGGCGAGCCTGGCGGAGGATCTGGTGGGGCTCGTAGAGGCGGGTCTGTACCCGCACGCCGATCTTGTACGGGACCGGTTGGCCCTCACGCTCGCGGCGGCAGAGGCTGTCGCGGCCGGCTCGCCGCTGCTGGGCGAGAAGTGGCTGCCCAGCCTCTTGGGGCGCGCGGCCCACTCCACCACGGGCTTTACCACCGGCTCCACCACCGGCTTCTGCCCGGTACCTGCCTTGCCCTCGGTCGACTGGACTGTCCTTTCCTCATGGTCTCCGTGGTTCGCCACCGCCCAGGTACGCCTTACTGACGCCCTTCTGACCTGCTGGCCGACCTCCGCCGAGCCCGCTGCTGAGAGCGGCAAGGAACTGTTCGGCTTCGGCTGGCTCCCACAGCGGTACAGCGACGGCTGGTTCCTGCGCCGAGGTGATGTCCGTGTGCCGATCTCCGACGGCCGCCTGCTGGCGTGGCGCGAGCGGGCCGCCCGACTCGCTCGTCCCTGACCTGTTCCGCCCTTCCGCGTCTCGACTCCTCGACTCCTCGACTCCTCCGCAACGAGGGAGGCACTGTGCTGCCGCACACCGTCACCACCTCCACGTCCACCTCCGCGACCGCCGAACTCCGCGCCACCGACCTGGACGCCCTGTGGCTGCCCCTGGAAGCCACGGCCGCCGACACGGCCGCCGTGTCCGTAGTCCTCAAACTGCGCGGCGAAACCTGCGACATCGACTGCCTGTACTGCTTCGAAAAGCGGAAGGAAGCCCCCGGCGGCGCCGCGATCACCCCTGACCAGGTCAGGCACCTCGGCCGTCTCTTCGGCAGTCGGCCGCTGGCCGTTGAACTGCACGGCGGGGAGCCCCTGACCATCGGACAGGACGCGATGGCCGCACTCCTCGACGAACTCGCCGCCCAGCCCGCCGTCACCCGCGTACAACTCCAGACCAACGGCCTTCGGCTGGACGAGCGATGGCTGGATCTGTTCGACGCGCACTACCCCAAGCTCACCATCGGCATCTCGCTCGACGGCGACGGAGCCGGCAACTCCTGGCGCGTGGGCTACGACGGCCGCCCTGTCTACCCGCGCATCGCCGCTGCCCTGGACCTCCTCGCCGCTCGCGGCCGTACCTGCGGCATCGTCACGGCGGTCACCCCCGCCGCCCTCGGCCGGGCGGAGGAAGTCATCGACCACCTTGCTTCCTTCACCGCCGTGCGGGCCGTCAACCTCGTTCCCGCCTTCGACGCCACCGTCACGCGCCCCACGCGCAGCACCACCGTGCGGACACCTACGAGCCGCCGCCTTCAGCAGCGCGCCGTCACCGGCACCCGTACCGCCGTCCGTAGGGCTGTCCGTACCGGCCCGGCCTGGGCCGTCACTCCCGCCGAGTACGCCGACTTCGTGCTCGGCGCCACCGCCCGGTGGATCGCCGCCGGGCACTTCCGCCGCATCAAACTCGACCCGGCGGTTGCCACCATCCGCCGCCTGCGCGGTCTGGACAGCGCACACTGCCACTTCTCCAACCTCAAGTGCTCCCACGTCTTCACCGTCTATCCCGACGGGCGTCTGGGTTCCTGTGACGAGTTGCCGTGGCCGGCAGCCCGCCTGTTGCCCCTGACTACGGCCTCCAACGAGACGGACGTGACCGCCGCCCAGCGCTCCAACACCCTGCTGACCGGCGGCCGGGACCTGATGGCCAAGTGCACGACGTGCCCGTACCGGACCGTCTGCGGTGGCGGCTGCACTGCCACACGCTGGCGCATGCGGCAGGCCACCGGCAGTGACGACGCGTACTGCGATCACCGCATCCGTCTCATCGACGGCATCGCCGCCCTCCTCGCCGCCCCCGAACACCCGACCGGAATCCATTGCCGCCGAGCCCACTGGCGCCCGCGCGTTCCCAACGAGATGCACGACGCCGACGCCTTCCTCGCCCGCTGGGACGATCCGGCGGCGGCACGGGATCCGGTCCGGCTGCACACCAGCGATCACGGCAACATCAACGCCACCGGCCTGCCCGGAGAACAGCCCGCCGACGATCTCGACCCGCTTCACCCGAGCTGGCCCGAGGGCATCGAACCCCGGGTCCGGCCACTCGTCGGAACGGTCACCGCAGGCTGGAGGGCGGTCACGTACGACAGTTGCGCGGGCCACGCCTACACCGGCGCGGACCTGCCTCCCGCTGTCTTCCGGATCGGCCTGCTGCCCCGTGACCGTACGGAGTACGCCGCCCTGGCGGCCCGCGCTTGCGTCGCGCTGGCCCGCGCTGAGCCGTACTTGCCGCGAACCGTGACGGCGTTCCTCGCGCGTACCGATCTCACCAGCACCGCGACCGGCCGACGGCGTCCCGTCCTCGAAATCTGCCTCGTCCCTGCCGTCGAAGGCGCCTGGGACGACTACTTCGCCGACCTCGACCAGGCATCCCGCGTCCTGACCCACGCCGCCCGCCACACCAATGCCACAACGGACTGCGGGTGCACCGATACCGGCGTACCCGCCCCGGCCTCAACGGAGACACGATGATTCACATCGCCGAGACCCTGAGCACCGGCAGTGTCGAGGGCTTCCTCACCCCGGGCGAGACCCGTAGCCTCCTCGGCGCCATGGACGCGGCGATCGCGCTCGGCGGCCCCCAGCGTTTCGACACCGACCGCACCGCCACCTTCCACTCCATCCCCGGCCACACTCCCGAGCAGGCGATGGCCGTCTATGAGCCCGCCGGCCGACTGGAGATTCACGACCTGCCCCAACCCGCCGCCGCCCTGCTGGCCGCGGCCACCGAACGCGCCATGCCCGTCCTCCGCCGAGGGATGCCCTCCCTGACCGCATGCCGCCCCTGGATGTACGTCGAGTACGGGCCCGGCCAGCACATCACCGCCCACGTCGACGGCATCGCACCCGATCCCGGGCTCTGGCCCCGGCAGATAGCCGGCATCAGCGTCGTCCTCCAACATGCCGAGGACGGCGGCGACTTCTACGTGGAGACCACCGGTGCCCCGGCTCTGTGGAGCAACGAAAAGCCGGGGGAGGGCTACCACCAGCCGATGGCGTTGGCTCACGACGGCGCCGACTCCTCGGCCGACTGGTTCCGCACGATGCCCCGCACCCGGTGGCGCGTCACCCCGCCGCCGGGCACCGCCCTGCTCTACGGGTCCCAGCTCGCCCACGGCACCGAGCCCGTACGGACCGGCCGCGAGCGCAAGTTCATCAGCTGGCTCATCGCCGAGGGGGCCTGAACCGCCATGACCCTCCGCAGCCGCGGACCTCCTCCCCACGCGCCGCGACCGCCCGACACGTCAACGAACAGCCCGCCATTGGAAGGGACCAACACCATGGACACCAACAGCACCGACACCGAGCCGTACGACGAATTCCTCGACGCGGTGGAGACCCTGCGCGACGACAATGCCACCGTCCGCGTCTCCGCCCACACCTCCAGCGTCTCCGCCGAAGCCTGGACCGACCCGGCCGAGACCGGTACGCCGGCCAACTCGGAGACCGACGCCGACTGATCCGGCCAGCCGTTGCATGAAACACGCAGCACGCCCCGGTGCCGGAAGACGCAGCCTCCCGCACCGGGGCCCCATCCAGAACGGATGTCCCGCCATGAGCGATCTCTCAGCAGTCCTCGACCTCGAAGCGATCACCACGTACAGGGCCGCCAGGATCCGAGCCATCCACGACGTCCTCCAGCCCGGAGCTTCCGGCGCCACGCCTCCGCCCTCGTACGACGCACTGGATTACGCGCTCGCCCACCACCTCCTGGAGGGCGCCGAGACGGCGGCAAGAGATGCCTCCGCCTCCGCCCTCCACTGGCACCGAACCGGCCCCAGCCGCGACTGGTCCGCCCTGACCACACCAACGGCGCTCGGCCCCCGCATCATCCTGGCGCCGCCCCCGGACCGGATGATCCGCTCGTTACGGTCCGAGACCCCGTACTACGTCCTCGGCCCGAACACGCCCCGCGCCGACGCCGCGCTCGAGGACCTGGCCGCCACGGCCTTCGCCCACACAGCGACAGCCGGACTGGGCACCCTGACAGGCTCGCACGCGCCGGTGGTCGTCCTGACGGGCCGCCGCCGCCCCGATCAGATCCTGCGCAACTTCACCATCACCAGCCTGCCCGGAACGGTCTTCACCGACCACACCGGCGACCCCGTCGCCCTCGGCCGGGAGATCGTCCACGAGGCCGCCCACAACTGGCTCAACGACGCGTTCACCGCCCTGAAGATCACCATCCCCGACGACGCGATGTTCCACTCGCCTTGGCGCGCCACGAACCGCCCGGCCTTCGGCTTCCTCCACGCCTGCTTCGCATTCCCACTGACCGCCATCTACGCGGCCCGCGCGCTGCCCAACGCATCGGGCAACACCCGCACCGTCCTGACGGACCACCTCCGCCAGCAACGCGAACACCTCACGCGCACGGGCCGCGACTTCGACCGGGCCCTGAGGCTCATCGACAATGAGGACCTTCGGGCCCGGCTGAATGCCGTCTACCGTGCGGCCCCTCTCACTCGACTGCGTTGAGCTTGGCTTTAAACCCCACCAAGATCATCTTCTTGGTGGGGTTCGTCGTTCGCCTGACAGTTGGGCGGCCTTTGCGTGATCGTGTCTTCTCGCTGAAGTCGACAGTCGATCAACCCAAAGGCCGTGATGGACAGTCTGCAAGACGACGCTGCGCGCGTCGAGTCCCTGACCGGGTTGTCCCGGTTCCGCCGCGAGTTCTACGAGTGCCTGACCCTGCGAGGGGATGCCCTGTTCGAGCTGACGGACGCGGTGCTGTGCGCCGACGGGCCGGTGGTCTCGCTGCCGGAGCTGACGTTGGAGGCGGTGCACCGGCGCGGGCACGGGGCGATGTACGACGCACTGGCCCGGGGCCACATCAACGTGTCCCGCCTCCGCGTGGCGCTGGCGGGCTTGGAGCTGCCGCGTGGGGCGGACCGGCAGCTGTCCATCGCGCTGGACGTCACGCCCTGGCCCCGGCCGGACGCCGAGTGCTCGCCCGAACGCCTGCACTGCCACCGCCCGTGCCGTTGCGACGGCGTGCGCCAGACCATCCCCGGCTGGCCCTACCAGATCGCCGCCGCCCTCGGTGGTGGCCGCTCCTCGTGGACCGGCCCGCTCGACGCGGTGCGACTGGGCCCCGAGGACGACCCCACCGAGGTCACCGCGGCCCAGATCCGTGAGCTGCACGCCCGCCTGGAAGGGGCCGGGCAATGGCAACCGGGCGACCCGCCGGTCCTGTTCGTCATGGACTCCGGCTACGACCTGGTTCGTCTGACCTGGCTACTGCGCGAGGAGCCGGTACGGCTGCTGGGGCGGATCCGCGCGGACCGGGTGATGTACGCACCGGCCGGCAAGCGCCGCGGAACCAACCCCGGGCGCCCGCCCCGCCACGGAGCGGAGTTCCGCCTCGCCGACCCCGCCACCCATCCGGCCCCGGTCCAGGAGTCGACCGGCATCCACGACCGCTTCGGCGAGGTCCTCGCCCGCTGCTGGGGTCAGATGCACCCCAAGCCGGACCGCCGTGGTTCCTGGGCCGACCACGAAGGCGAACTGCCCCTCGTCGAGGGGGCGTTGGTCCATCTGGCCGTCGAGTACCTGCCCGGCAACCGCGACCCCAAGCCGCTGTGGCTGTGGCACGGCGACCCGGACGCCACCGCCCACGACGTCAACCGCCTCTGGCGGATCTTCCTCAGAAGATTCGACATCGAACACACATTCCGCTTCTTCAAGCAGACCCTCGGCCTGACCCGCCCCCGCCTGCGTAACCCCGAACAGGCCGACCGGTGGGTGTGGCTGATCCTCGCCGCCTACACCCAGCTCCGCCTCACCCGGCCCCTGGCCGAGGACCTGCGACGCCCCTGGGAGAAGCCCCTGACACCGGATCAACTCACCCCCGGCCGCGTCCGCCGCGGCTATCCCCGCATCCGGCGGACCCTGGGCACTCCAGCCAGCACGCCGAAAGCCACCCACCCCGGGCCCGGCCGCCCCAAGGGCCGCACCTCCACCCCCGCACCCCGCCACCCAGTCGGCAAGAAACAGAAAAAAGTGGACAGGCTCCGACGTGGCGGAGCCGAGGAGGAGGCTTAAAGATCAAGTTGAGGCAATGGGCACTTGTGGGCCAGTTGCGGTCGCCTCCTCCGTCCCTTATTCGCGGTATGTGAATCTTTGCGATTCCGTTACCCTTTCGCTTACTGTATTCACACCCTCCCAATGCGTGATGATGATCACCATTGACAACCCTGTGCGATGGATCTTGACTCTGCGGAGTTGTGTGTTTCCTGTGAGGTTGGGGCGGGTCCATGGGTGGGGTGCGGGGGATTCGCGATGTCTCCGTGAAGAGACGTCGTGTTCGACGGTTGGCCGTCAGCGGTCTGGTGTGTGGGCTTGTGTCCGCGCTGGCGGTGGGGCTCGTTCCAGGTACGGCTCTGCCTGCGGTCGCGCAGCAGCCGGTGCGGGAGCCGAAGGCGGCTCAAGCGTCCGAGGGTGATACGGCTCAGGCCACGACGGCCGATGCGCTCGCCGAGGCGAAACGTACCGGCAAGCCGGTTGAGATCAGCTCGCTCCGTGGCGAGCACAGTGACGTGTACGCCCAGCCGGACGGCTCGCTGGAGGCGCGAGAGTATCTCCGTCCCGTGCGGGCCCGGGTGGACGGTGAGTGGAAGCCGATCGACACCGACCTGGCCAAGGCCGCGGACGGAACCGTTGCCCCCAAGGTGAGCACGGTCGGAATCCGGTTCTCCGGGGGCGGCAATGGACCCCTGGTGCGGATGGAGAAGGCGGGGCGCGAGGTAGCGCTGTCCTGGCCCGGCCCACTGCCCACGCCGGAGCTCGCCGATGCCACGGCTACGTACCGGGAGGTCCTTCCGGGGGTCGACCTGCGGATGGGTGCCCAGGAGGACGGCTTCACCCAGCTGCTGGTGGTCAAGTCGGCGGAGGCGGCGGCGAGCGAGAAGCTCGCCGCGCTGCGCCTGGACCTCGCCACTGAGGGCGTGAACGTACAGGAGACGGCCGAGGGCGGCCTGGAGGCCGTTGACCACGGGGCGCAGGGTGCGGTGTTCGAGGCGCCCAAGCCGATGATGTGGGATTCCAGTACGCCGTCGGGAGCGGTGGCGAACCCTGCTCGGTTGCGGGCGGCGGCTGCGGAAGCCGGGGTCGCGGAGGCCGAGGCCGACACCAGGGAGCCGGGGGCCGGGGAGTCCGGCAAGTTGGCGCCTGTGGGTGTGGAGTTGCCGGCGAGCGGTGACGCGCTGGTGCTGAAGCCGGACGCGGATGTGCTGGCGGGCAAGGACACGGTGTATCCGGTGTTCATCGACCCGATCTGGTACACGCCGCGCGCATCGGCGTGGACGATGGCCTCGAAGTACTGGGCCTCATCGCCGCAGTGGAAGTTCAACGGTGACTCGGACGCGGGAATGGGCTACTGCAACTGGTCCTACTGCCAGCCGAACGACACCAAGCGTCTCTTCTACCGGATCCCCACATCGAAGTTCGCGGGGAAGACCATCCTGAGCGCCGAGTTCACGGTGCCCAATACGTGGTCGGCTTCCTGTTCCGCTCGGAGCGTCGAGCTGTGGCGTACGAAGGACATCTCGTCGTCGACCACCTGGAACTCGCAGAACGCTTCCGGTTTTTGGACGAAGCAGCTGGCCTCGAAGTCGTTCGCCTACGGCTTCAACGGCTGTGCCGCGAAGGACGCGGAGTTTGACGTGAAGGCGGCTGTTCAGGATGCCGCGAACGACAAACTGTCCACGATGACGTTCGGATTGCAGGCCGCCAGCGAATCGGATGGCTACGCCTGGAAACGCTTCTCGAGCCAGGCTTCCCTTCGCGTCAAGTACAACCAGCCGCCGCCGCAGATCAAGATGTCGCAGCTGATGATGGATTCCGGCGGGACGTGTAAGAAGCCGGATGCAGCTGCCCGGGTTCGGTCTCTGGGGATAATCCGGGCGATCAATGTGACCGACCCCGACAAGGACAACGTGGCTGTGCAGTTCCGGGCCGCCTGGAAGGCCGACGGGGATAAGGATCCGGTGGCTCACTGGACTCCGTCGCTCACCACGTCGAAGCCGTCTGGTTCCAGCTTCTCAATAAGTCTGCCGTCCTCCATCCCGGCGAACAAAATGGTGCATTGGTACGCACGCTCCTACGACGGGACGCAGTACTCGCCGTGGTCGACGGCGGGTACTCCGACCGGCTGTTACTTCGTTTACGACACCAGCGCCCCCAAGGGGCCAACGATCAGCTCGGTAGACTATCCGAGCTCTGATCCCTCAGACGCGGAGGCGCCGTGGCTCGACGGTATGGGCAAGTACGGAGCTTTCACGCTGAAGGCGTCGGACAATACTGCTGTCAAGTACTGGTACGGGATCAACGGTGACCCCACGTCGAAGAACACTGTGACAACCAGTGCGGGCGCGGCGAGGACCCTTCAACTGCTGCCGTCCAAGCCGGGACTGAACTACATTATGGCCCAGTCGTTCGACGCTGCTGGCAATGCCAGCGATACCACTCCGTACTGGTATCGAGTCAAGGTCGGCCAGCCGGAACGTGCGATGTGGCAAATGGATGAGCAGGCCGACGCCAAGGAAGCAGCAGGTACTTCGGGTGCCCGTGTCGCCACCCTGAATGGTGGGACGACGCTGGGGGCTGCCGGCAAGTCCGGCACGGCTCTCGGCCTGGACGGCACCAGTGGGTACGCGGCGGCGGACATTCCGACGGTCAACACATCCAACGGCTTCAGTGTGTCGGCGTGGGTGAAGCTCGACCGGCTGCCGAACGGCGCCGCAGTGATCGCGGCTCAGCCGGGCAACAACTCGCCCGGTTTTGAGCTGTATTACTCGCAGGGATACGACCGCTGGGTGTTCAACCAGTACACGTCCGACACGTCCGGTGCTTCCATCGCACGAGCCATGGCGCCCGCCGCCGGTGGTGTGTCTGTGAACAAGTGGACGCATCTGGTGGGGGTCTACTCCGGAGGCGCCAAGGAGCTTCAGCTCTATATCGACGGGAAATTGGTCGGCCAGACTCCGTACTCCACGGCTTGGGACGCGCGTCGCGGCCTGCGGATCGGAGCCACTGAACTGAGCGGCACGGTGAAGAATTTCTTCCCCGGCACCATCGATGATCTGAGGCTGTTCGACAAGCCCGTCTCTGCCACGGAGGTCGGCAACCTCTTCCGACAGGAGTCGATCGGCAACGGCCGTACCGCCCGTACGATCTTCTCGCTGGACGAGGCGCCCGGTGCCACAGAAGTCGTCGGGTACGCGGACGCGCAGCCCCTCTCGCTGATCGGGGACGCGAAGCTCGGCGACCCCGGCATGGCCGGCAACTCGTTGACGCTGGGCGGTAATGGCTATGCCCGTACGGCAGCACCGCATGTGGACACACAGCGGCCCTTCGCGGTGTCGGCGTGGGCCAAGCTGGACAGGATTCCCGGGCAGGCCGCCACAGTCGTCGCTCAGATGGGTTCCAACCGGCCGGGCTTCCAGCTCTACTACTCCGGGACGTTCAAGCGGTGGGGCTTCATGCAGTACGTGACGGACACTGCGGACTCCAGCCAGGTCCGGGTGCTGCAGCCCGATACGGCGCCGGATCCCCGGCCGGGGGACTGGGTGCATCTGGTCGGTGTGCACGACCCCACCGCCGACACCCTGACGCTCTACGTGAATGGCGCCAAGGTCGGCAGTGTCGCCCAGTCGAGTCCGTGGTACGCGGGCGGATCGGTGCAGGCCGGTGCGCTGACGACCGGTAGTGGCAGTGTCAGCCAGTACCTGCCCGGGCAGATCGACGACATTCGTGTCTACGACCGGGTGATCGGCGACGCGGAGGCGCAGCAGTTGTTCAAGCAGCGGGCGGTGCTCAAGGGCCGGTGGAACTTCGAGGAGACCAACGGCACATCAACGGTGACCACCCCCGATCTCTCCAACCAGAGGAACGCCATGACTCTGTCCGGAGGCGCGAAGCGCGGTGCCGGATGGGTCGATTTCTACGGTCTGGAGCTGGACGGGATCAACGGTTCCGCGGGCACCAGCACCATGCCCATCGACACCGGTCTCAGCTTCACGGTCACTGCGTGGGCCCAGGGCGCGGCAACCCCCGCGCGTTCAGTAGCCGCGGTGAGCGGTGAGGGTGAGAGCCAGAGCGCGTTCAACGTCCGCTTCGTACCGGACGCGAAAGATCCCAACGGCCTCGGACGCTGGCAGCTCGCACTTCCGGACACCGACGCCACGAAGACATCGGTGCAACCGGTCAGCAACACCGAGTTCTTCGACGTGCGTGACTGGAACCATCTCGCGGTCGTCTACGACGGCTTCGCGAAGGAAGCCCGGTTGTATGTCAACGGCACGCTCCAGGAGATCGCGTGCGGCGATGGCGATGGCGATACGGATGACGCCGCCTGTGAGGACCTCATTTCGTGGGCCGACGACGTACTGACGTTCAAGGCAAGCAAGTCTCTCCAGGTCGGACGGGCGAAGACGGCGGGCAAGTGGGGCGAGTACTTCGCCGGCTCGATTGACGACGTATGGGCCTTCCAGGGCGCACTGAGCGACGGTCAGGTACAGAGGCTGGCCACCGCGCGGTTCGGCCTTCCAACCGAGGTTCCAGAAGGCGACTAGCGTCCGGCAGCCGTGTCCGGCTCATGAACCCGGACACGGCTCCGTAGCCCCCTTCCGTCCTCTCTTCTTCTTTCATCCCAGTCCGCGCCATCGCTGCCCACCGGCAGTCGGCGCCCGTAGCGATGGATACTCCATATGAGACCCCGCTTCGCTCACTTCCCCGGAGTGCTGCTCCGGAGAACTTCCCTGATTTTGTCGGCTGTGATGGTCGGCACCATTCTGCAGAGTGCCGCCGCACCCGCTGTGGCGCAGGAGTACAAGCCTCCGGTCATGGCCCAACCGGACAAGCCGGTCGCCGGTACGTACGGCGGCAAGAGCGTTCCTCGTGCGACGTCCAAGGATCCGAGTGGTCCCGTACGGGCGCCCAGGGCATCGTGGCCCGACGCCGTCACGCGGACGGTCACCGTTCCGGGCGCTGAGGCCACTGGTGCGAAACGCTTTGCCAAGGCCAAGGGCACACCGATCGGTATCGCCGGGGCGCGGACGAAGCGGGGCGGAAACGTGCCGTCCGGTGTCGAGACCCGGGTGCTCGACCGGAAGCAGGCAGCACGTGCCGGGGTGAACGGCCTGCTCTTCACTCTTGAGGCGAAGAAGCCGACGGCCCAGACGGATGCCAAGGGCACGACCGCGACTGCGGCGGCTGATTCGGGGACCGTCGCACTGAGTGTGGATTACGCGGACTTCGCCGATGCCTTCGGCGGCTCGTACGCCTCCCGCATCGGTCTGGTCGAACTGCCGGCCTGCGCGCTGACGACCCCGGCGAAGGACAGCTGCCGTACGTCGACGCCCGTGGCCGTGACCAACGATGCGACGTCGCAGACGCTGACGGCGAAGTCGGTTGCTCTGCAGGCCGGTTCGGCGACGGTACTGGCCGTAGCCGCTGCTGCGGAGGGCGAGAAGGGCGACTACAGGGCCACCTCTCTGTCTCCGTCGGCCTCGTGGGACACGAGCCTGAACACGGGGGACTTCGGCTGGTCGTACGACATGCCGGTCCCGGATGTCCCAGGGAGCCTCACGCCGAACGTCGGCCTTTCGTACTCGTCCGGCACGATCGACGGACGCACCGGGGGCACCAACAATCAGGCGTCGTGGGTGGGCGACGGTTTCGAGATGTGGCCCGGTTCCATCGAGCGCCGCTACAAGCCGTGTGCCGATGACGGCGAGAAGAACGCGGACGGCAACAAGCCCGGCGACCTGTGCTGGGCCTACGACAACGCGTTCCTCAGCTTCAACGGCAAGGGCGGAGAACTCGTCCCGGTCAGTACGAACGAGTTCAAGCTCAAGCAGGACGACGGGACGCGGATCACGCGCCTGAAGTCCACGGACCGGAGCAACGGCGACAACGACGGAGAGTACTGGCGTCTGATCACGCCGAGCGGCACCGAGTACTACTTCGGCTACAACCGGCTCCCCGGCTGGGCGACGGGCAAGGAGACCACCGACTCCACCTGGACCGTTCCCGTCTTCGGCAACAACACGGGCGAGCCCTGCAACGCGGCGGCCTTCAAGGACTCCTGGTGCCAGCAGGCATGGCGCTGGAACCTCGACTACGTCGTCGACCCGCACGGCAACGCCATCGCGTACCACTACACCAAGGAAGCCAACAACTACGGCCGCAACCTCAAGGCCGACGACAACACCACCTACACGCGTGGCGGCTACCTCAAGCGCATCGACTACGGCCTGAACAAGGCCCGGATGTTCACGGACAAGCCGCTGGCCCAGGTCGTTTTCTCCAGCACCGAACGCTGCCTCCCGGTAACTGGGGTGACCTGCGCCGAGTCGACCATTGACGACAAGGCGTCCTACTGGTACGACACGCCCTGGGACCTGAACTGCAAGTCCGGCGCGAAGTGTGACAAGGGCCGACTCTCGCCCTCCTTCTGGACGCGCAAGCGCCTGACCGATGTCACCACCCAGACGCTCAAGACCGACGGCACTTACGCCAAGGTCGACAGCTGGAAGCTCGCCCACCGCTGGGGTATGGCCGACGTCGACTACCAGCTGCTGCTCGACAGCGTTCAGCGCACGGGCGAGTCAGCCAGCCCGGTTGTCACCCTTCCGAAGACGACTCTCACCTACACGCAACTACAGAACCGGCTCGACAAGACCGGCGACGGCTACGCGCCCTTCATCAAGGCGCGCCTCTCCAGCGTCGCCGACGAGGCGGGCGGCCAGATCGATGCCAACTACTCCGCGCCGGACTGCGACTGGAACGCGCTGCCGACGCCGCAGACGAACACCACACGCTGCTTCCCCCAGTACATCGGTGGCGACAGTTCGAGCGACCCCGAACTGAACTGGTTCAACAAGTACGTCGTCACGTCCGTCACTACGACGGACCGCACCGGCGGTGCGCCCGACGCGGTCACCCGCTACCAGTATCTCGGTGGCGGCGCGTGGCACTTCGACGACGACGACGGTTTCGCCAAGGAGAAGAGCCGGACCTGGTCCCAGTGGCGCGGTTACGGCCAGGTCCGCGTCCAGAGCGGTGGCCAGGGCGGCGCCGACGCCATGAAGTCCCAGCAGGACTCGTACTTCCTGCGCGGGATGGACGGTGACCGCAAGGCCGGCAGCGGCGGTACGAAGTCCGTGTCCGTCTCCCTCGGAGACGGCGAGGGCGACCCCATCACCGATCACGAGTCGGCGGCCGGCTTCGGATACAAGTCGGTCACCTTCGACAAGCCCGGCGGCAAGGTCCTCGGCAAGTCGGTCAGCCGGCCCTGGTACCACGAGACGGCGAAGAAGGTACGTGACTGGGGCACGGTGACCGCCAACTTCACCGGCACTTCCAGCAGCAGGAGCTGGACCTCCCTCGATGACGGGGCCGGCGCCAAGTGGCGCACGACCTCGGCCGCCACCAAGTACGACACTGTGGCCGGCCGCGTCATTCAGGCCGACGACTTCGGCGACGACAGCATCGCAGCCGACAACCAGTGCACCCGCACCACCTACGCCTCCGACTCGGTCTTCCTGGAAGCCACCTCGCGCGTCGAAACGGTCGTGAAGTCGTGCGCCGCCACTGTCGACCGTGCGAAGGACGTCCTCTCCGATGTCCGCACGGCCTACGACGGTGGGGCCTATGGAGTGGCGCCCGCCAAGGGCGATGTCACGGCCACCGCGACGCTGAAGGAACACACCGGAACCAAGGCCACCTACCTTGAGACGGGCGCCACCTACGACAGCTACGGCCGCGCGCTGACCAGCACCGATCTGACAGCCAACGTCACCGTGGACGGTGACAAGGCCCCGGTACGCACCGCTCGCGCCGACGGCCGGACCAGCACGACGGTCTACACCCCGGCCACCGGACTCCTCACCCAGCTCAAGACCACATCACCGCCTGCCACCGCCGGCGTCGCGTCGACGGTGCAGACCACCACCCAGGACGTCGGTATCCGCGGTCTGCCGGTCAAGGAGACCGACACCAACGGCAACGTCACGGAGAGCGCGTATGACGCGCTCGGCCGTACGACCAAGATCTGGCTCGCGGACCGGCGCAACACCCAGCTCCCCAACTACCAGTTCGCCTACCTCATCGAGGACGGCAAGCCCACGGCGGTCTCGACCAAGATCCTGAACAACGAGGGCGGTCAGATCACTTCGTACGCCCTCTACGACGGCTTCCTCCGTGAGCGCCAGAGCCAGGTTCCGGGCCCCGAGGGCGGCAGCCTCCTGGCGGACATCTTCTACGACGAGCGCGGCCTGGCGGCCAAGACCTTCGCTCCGTACTACACGACGGGCAAGCCGTCCGCCGCGCTGTTCAAGCCGGAGAACGCGCTGTCGCTCGAGACCCAGACCCGCACCACGTTCGACGGGCTGGGACGTCCCACCGAGATCCGCAACGTCGCGGGCAACGGCGACGGCGGCAGGGTGTTCAACCTCACCACCACCCTCTACGGCGGCGACCGCACCACCGTCATCCCGCCGGTGGGCGGCACCGCCACCACCACCGTCACCGACGCCCGCGGTCAGACCACGGCGCTCCTCCAGCACCACGAGCGCAAGGCGACCGCCTCGTACGACACGACCTCCTACGACTACACGCCCCGCGGTGAGCTGGAGAAGGTGACCGGCCCGTCGAAGAGCGTCTGGAGCTACACGTACGACCAGCTCGGCCGGCAGACCGAAGCGGTCGACCCCGACAAGGGAACGACCAAAAGCTACTACGACGACCGCGGACAGCTGACGTACACCGAGGGCGCCCGCAAGATCCAGCTCCACAACATCTACGACAACCTCGGGCGCAGGACCGCACTGCGCGAGGGCTCTGCGACCGGCACGATACGTGCCAAGTGGGAGTACGACTCGGTCTCCGGCGCCAAGGGGCAACTCGCCAAGTCGATCCGGGTGGTGAACGGCAAGGAGTACATCGCCGGTGTCGTGAGTTATGACCGGCGCTACCGCCCCACCACGACCTCCGTCGTCATCCCCGACAGCGAAAGCACCGCGCTGAGGGGCACCTACCAGACCGGTACGACCTACCTGACGTCCGGTCTGGTAGGCGGAATCAGCTTCAGCCCGGCGGGCTCCCAGCCCGGCGGTGCGTTCAACTACAGTTTCGAGAGCGAGACCCTCCGGCCGACACGCGTATTCGGTGAAGGAGCGAACGCGACGGTCCAGTACTCGCACACCGGCAAGCCCATGATGTACACGCTGAGTCCGTCCAGCGGCGGCAACAACCAGACCTACGTGGGCAACACCTACGAGTGGGGCACGCAGCGGCTCGCCACGACCCGTGTCGACCGCTACAACCAGCCCGGCGTCGACCGCCATGTCACCTACGGCTACGACGACGCCGGCAACGTCCTGTCCATGGCCGATGTCTCCCGCACCGGCACCGACAACCAGTGCTTCACGTACGACTACCTCGGCCGGCTGACCGAGGCGTGGACCCAGTCCACCACCACCTGCGCCACCGCCCCGGCCACCGACAAGATCGCCGGCCCCGCCCCGTACTGGCACTCCTACGCCTACGACAAGGCCAGCAACCGGACGGCGGAAACCCAGCACGCCACCGGCGGGGGCGCCGGGCAGGACATCCAGCGAACCTACGCCTACCCCGGAGCCGGCAAGCCGAAGGCCCACTCGCTGACCTCCGTCACCACCACCGGCCCCGCGGGCACCAGTACGGACGCTTACGAGTACAACGAGGCGGGCGACACCATCACCCGCCCGGGTCAGAAGCTCGACTGGGACGCGGAAGGCCACCTGGCCAAGGTCACCGAGGGCAGCAAGACCACCGAATACCTCTACGACGCCGACGGCAACCGCCTCATCGGCCGCACCGCCACCGAAACGACCCTCTACCTCGGCCACACCGAAGTCACCCTCGCCAAGGACGCGACCAAGGCCAAGGCGACCCGCTACGTCGACCTGGGCGGTGGCCAGAGCGCGGTCGTGAGCGACGACCGCTCGGTCTCCTTCACCATCGCGGATCACCACGGCACCGGCCAACTCGCCATCAACGCGGCCACCCTCGCCCTGACTCAGCGCCGCACCCTCCCCTTCGGCGCGATCCGCGGCGAGACCCCGCAGAACTGGCCCGGCACCAAGGGCTTCGTAGGCGGCACCGACGACACCAAGGCCACCGGCCTCACCCACCTCGGCGCCCGCGAATACGATCCCACCACCGGCCGCTTCCTCTCCGTCGACCCGCTGTTCCAGGGCAACATCCCGCAGACTTTCAACGCCTACAGCTACGGCGCCCAGAACCCCCTGAAACTCTCCGACCCCAGCGGCCTGGGCGTGCCGGAGTGTCACACGGGTGAGTACACAGGCTGCCACAACGGCGTTCCCGGAAAAGGAACCAAGCCGGCGAAAACCAAGCCGGTCACTGAAGCGCCTAAAAAGTCTAATTCGGGCGATACTGTTTGCTACGTATGCAATCCGGACAATAATGGAGCGGGGGGTATAAGTTATGTCAAGCAGCCACCGCAACACGCACCAAATGAACCCATACAGGTTTTGTTGCGGGGGGAGGCGCTCTACGGGCCGCAACCCAAGATGGGGTTTCGGGAGTTCATAAGAAAGGCTATCGAAGGGCCGATCTGTAATATTGGGTACCCTTGCGAGGACCCCGATAACCTTCCGCGGCTCGGCATGGTCCCCATCGTCCCCGGCCCGCTAATTGGGCGCCCTGGACCCATGCCTGGCCTCCGGGCGGGGTTGCCTGCCCAGGGTACGATCTCACCCAAGGGTGTGCGATTCACACAGGACAGCATAAAAGGTAAATACAGTGACGGGAGGACTGTTCAAAACACAATTGACGATCTAAAGTCGGGGAAATTGAAAGCAGGCGACGTGCCACCGATTCGAGTGTTCGAGAGAAATGGGAAAATTTACTCACTCGACAATCGTAGGCTGCACGCTTTCCGGGAGGCCGGCGTGGATATTCGATTCAGGAGGGCGACGTCCGACGAGGTGAACAGGGAAATCGTAAGGGGCGACAAGTTTTCAACTAAGAATGATGGAGTATCGATCAGAGTGAGAGGGGAATAGTGATGGACCTCGTCGATCGGCTCGACGCCGTTAGAACTCGCGATGATCTGGTCGGGTTCCTGGGGGAAGCTCTTGCGGATCTCTCGCGAGGCGGACCCGGCTGGGAAAATACCTCGCTTGAAGAGTTCTTGGAGGCTCTGGCAGCCTGGCTGCATGACATGCCTGGGGTATTCGCTAATCGGGGCGAGTCAGTGCCGAATCAGCCTGACTGGAACTTGGTGGCACGCATGATCATGGCAGCTAGGATGTATGAGTGATCTAATGTGCTGAGGGTTTCCCCGGATCGCCCGGAATGCTGCGAATAGCGGCATAGCGGGCGATCCGCATTTGGGCTGGGCTTCATGGGCGCCGCGCACACGTGCTATCCGTGCGCCGAGACATTGCGCTTACGTAGATCCGAGCGTCAGTCATCGAACCCTGCCCCGAAAGTGTCTCCTTCGGGCAGGGCAGCTGACGGGTGCCCACAGGGCCCCGAGTGGGGGTAGTTCTGGGACTCGTCAAGGACGGTGACAGACGCGGGCTGCGCGGAGGTTTTTTCGCGGAAGGTGCAGCCACAGCCGAGGTCGTGCCATAGCGCCGGGCTCCGTTCGCGGCAGCCTCCCTGACCGTGGCGAGGGCGGCGACGGCCGCGTATGACACGACTTCCTACGACTACACGCCCCGCGGTGAGCTGGAGAAGGTGACCGGCCCGTCGAAGAGCGTCTGGAGCTACTCGTACGACCAGCTCGGCCGGCAGACCGAAGCGGTCGACCCCGACAACAGGGCCCCGGGGAGAGTTCCGTAGGTCCCGGTTTGGCCGGTTGATCACCGGTGGCCGGACATGAGGCGAGCACGGCTCTTGTGGATCATGGAGTTCTCTACGCTCTCAGATCAGCAAGGCTGCCGTGCTCGTCGCTCCATCCTCCCTCATGTCCGTGTCCGTCGGCACGGCACCCTCCTCGTCCGTCGGCCAGACCGGGAATGTGTCTCCGGCCGGTCTGTTGCAGGCGCTGGCCGGGGTGCCCGATCCCCGGGATCCACGGGGAGTGCGCTACCAGTTGTCCACGCTGCCGGCGATCGGGGTGTGCGCGATGACGGCGGCCGGTCACAACTCCCTGGTCGCGATAGCCGAGTGGGCCCGCCGCTGTGATCAGGCGATACTGGCCCGGCTGGGCTGTCCCTTCGATCCGTTCGCCGGCCGCTTCCGGGCGCCGGGAGAGCGGACCTTGCGGGACATCTTCGCCCGGGTCGACCCCGGCGCCCTCACATCGGCCGGATTCGCCCGCCTCACCGTTCTGACACCGGCCATGGTGGGGCCGCTGAGCCCGGACGGTATTGCGGAGCGCGAGCAGCGCCGCGCCCACCGGGCCGCCGCGCGCGGGCAGGATCAACGCCGGCGTCGCCGCGCGTTCGCGGTGGACGGCAAGTGCCTGCGCGGAGCCGTCCGCGCCGACGGCAGCCGGGTGTTCGTACTGACCGCCGTCCGTCACGATGACGCGCTGACCGCGGCCCTGCGTGAGATCGGCGCGAAAACGAACGAGATCCCCGAGTTCGCACCGCTCCTGGACACCATCGACGACCAGGACCTGGCCGATGCAGTGGTCACGGTCGACGCTCTGCACGCCCAGAAGGATCACGCCCGCTACCTCGTCGAGGACCGAAAAGCGCACTACCTGCTGTCCGTGAAGAACAACCAGCCCTCCCTGGCACGGCAGTTGAAGTCGCCGCCCTGGGCGCAGGCACCGGTCCTGGACCGTTCCCGTGACCGGGGACACGGCCGCGAGGAGGTCCGGGAGGTGAAGGTGGTGTCCGTGGACGGACTTCTCTTCCCGCACGCCCGCCAGGTCGTGCGCATCCACCGCAAACGCCGCCGCATCGGCGCGAAGAAATGGACCACCGAGACGGTCTACGCCGTCACCGACCTGCCCGCCCACCAGGCGTCCGCCGCCGAACTCGCGGCCTGGGCCCGCGGCCACTGGATCATCGAGAACACCGTCCACTGGACCAAGGACGTCACCTTCGCCGAGGACACCAGCCAGGTCCGCCGCCACCACACCCCGGCCGTCATGAGCGCCCTGCGCGACCTGGCCCGCGCCGCCCTGCACCGCAACGGCTGGACCAACACCGCCAGCGGCCGACGCGCCCACACCCACCCCGAAGCCGCCCTCACCCTCCACGGAATCCCATGATCAAACCGGACGAACGCGACTCTCCCCGGGGCCCTGGGGAGTCGGCCGCTTGGTACCAGTTCCTGACACCGTTGTCCGCGCGGGTGGCGGAGCCGGGGGACCGGGCGGTGGCGGTGGTTGCTGATCGCACCTGGTACTGCGAGGCGCGTACGCAGGCGTCGACGTGGGAGCTTGTGCGGGTGACGCGGCTGGACGAGCAGGCGGGGAGTGTGGGCTCGCTGTGACGGCGTTCGCCGACCAGCCGTCGGATGCGGATGCGGATGCGGATGCGGACCCGGGCGCGGGTTTGGGCCAGGACTTGTATCGGGTGCGGATCGTGCCGCGCGGGCGGATGGCGCTCGTCGAGCTGGACGGCGTGGACGTCTCGCGGGACGTGACCGCGTACTTCGTTCAGCAGGTCGTGGGTGAAGGGCCGCAGGTGGTGTTGCATCTGGCCGGGACAGCGGGTGCCGCGTTTGAAGGGGTGGCTCGGGTCGCCGTTGGCGAGCCGCCCGACTCCGGCCCGGCGGCCGTCGCGTTTCTGGAGGCCATCGACGCACGGCAGTTGGAGCAGGCGGTGCTGGCTCGCCATGATCTACTGGACGGGCAGCCGCACGAACTCACGCGGGGAATGCTGAAGCTGCTGATGGAGTGGGCGCGCGGGGACTGAGCCGGATGGGAGTCCGCTGATGCCGTCACCGCCGAATCGCCGCCACAACACACCTACTGACGCCGGGGCCTACAGCAACGCCGGGCCGATCGCCGCTGCCTTCGACCGGCGTGCGGCTGCCGCGTTGCCGCAGGCGATTGCCGCCGTCCGTCATTACGCGATGCTGCTGGAGACCCGGATCAAGGCGCATGCCTCCGGACGTCCTGGGCCGAATGCTCCGACGGGGGAGTACCGGCGGAGCTGGACGCACTCGGTGCAGATTTCGGGGGCGACGGTGACGGGCCTGGTCACCACCGACAAGCCGCAGGCCAGAAGGCTGGAGTACGGGTTCGTCGGTACGGACTCGCTCGGCCGCCGCTACAACCAGCGCCCCTACCCGCACGTCGCGCCGGCGCTGGAGGACATCCGGCCGCTGTTCCTCGACGGGGCGCGACGGATCGCGGAAGGGGCCGGAGAGTGACGGTCTCGGGGCGCCAAGTAGCCCTGGCCGCACAGGCGATGATCGTGGTGGCCACGGGCCGCTCTTGCGGTTACGGCACGATCCCCGTCGCCGCGTCCCAGCCGACCGGCGCGGCGCTGCCGTACACCGTGCTGTACGAGTTGGGGCAGGCCCCGTCCGGCCCGCCGTTCGGTAAAAGCCCAAGCACCTTGAGCGGCCTTCATGACTGACCGAGTGGTCGTCCTCATCCTTGTTGGGGCCCTGAGTGCTTACGTCGCTCTGAAACACCCTTCTTTGGGTACGGCAGTCCTCGTGGGCGCAGCCGTTGTGACTGTGCTCCATCTTCTTTTGCAGGAGCGGGAGTAGGCGACGTGTCTTGGGGCTGGCCAGGTCGCCATTTGGTCTCTGTGCGGGACCATCCCCGCGCGGGCGGGGAGCAGATCGTCCGTGACCTGTGCGCGAGCCCGGACCGGGGACCATCCCCGCGCGGGCGGGGAGCAGATCGTCCGTGACCTGTGCGCGAGCCCGGACCGGGGACCATCCCCGCGCGGGCGGGGAGCAGACAATGGCCAATGCCGCGTACTTAAGGCGTTGGCCCGCTTGTCAACCGGGGGCATACCGGGCGTCCCGGCGCCGATAGGTCGGCTCCTGCAGCCTGACGGACCTGGACAAACCATGGCGCTTGCCACTTGGCGCTGGCCCCCGCCGCCTTCTTGACAGGAGCCTGGGGACCTTAAGAGGGTGTCTCACGTGGCTTGAGGGTTCGTACGGCATGATGTCTGTCGTGGGTGCTGATCTGTCGAAGCGTCTGGTTCCTGATGAACTCTGGGA